>SBBD01000169.1 GCA_005239845.1 archaeon
CGCCCACGAACGACCATTTGATGGAGCTCTTGGTGCTCTTGGACGCCTTGCACCGCGCGTCCGCTAGCCGCATCAACGCCGTCATTCCCTACTTTGGCTATGCAAGACAGGACCGCAAGGCCCATCCGCGGCAACCCATTTCGGCCAAGCTCGTTGCGAACCTGATTTCCACGGCTGGAGCGAACCGCGTGCTCGCCATCGACTTTCACAGCGACCAAATCCAAGGGTTTTTCGACATCCAAGTGGACAACCTCACGGCCATCAACCTGTTGGCGGACGACTTCAAGCAGCGGCACAAGGGAAACATTGTCGTCGTGGCTCCGGACGTGGGAGGCGTGGTGCGCGCCCGGCGTTTTGCAAAGCGCTTGAACGCCCCGCTTGCCATCATCGAAAAGCGCCGCTTGAAGCCCAACCAGTCCGAAGTCATGAACGTGATCGGGGAAGTGAAGGGCAGGCAGGCCGTGCTGGTGGACGACATGATCGACACGGGAGGAACGCTCGTGCAGGCCGCGGAGGCCTTGAAAAAGGAAGGCGCGAGCGACGTCTATGCCGCTGCAACGCACGGCGTGTTTTCCGAGAACGCGCTCCAGCGCTTGCAAGCCTCTCCATTGAAGGAAATCCTGGTGACGGACACCATCCCGTTGAAGGGCAAGGCGAAGGGCGTGAAGAAGTTGAGACACGTCTCCGTCGCAAACCTCCTCGCAGAAGCCATCAAGCGCACGCACGAGGACGAGAGCGTCAGCGTCCTGTTCCACTAGTTATTCCTAAAACAAAATGCGCTGCCCCCCTTCTTCCTATTCCCCATTTTTTCGAAAACAAACTCGAAAACGGCCCGTATTAGTTTAGCCTGTTTTTTTCCGTCGTATTCGTAAGAGGACGATAACCGTAAGGAGCACGAGGGGAAGTAGGAGCCAGTTGAAGTCGGGAACGCTGGCGCTGGCCGCCGTGTTCACGCGCGTGATGCGGCACGTGGCACTCCCCAAGCGCGGGTGCGACACGGTCACTTCATGGTCTTTGGCCACGCTACTTTCCAACTCATAAACAAAGAGGTGGTTGGTCTGCTGCAGGAGCCGGACCGTCCCTCCCGAAAACGTGATTTCGTTGGAGCTGCAAGCGACTCCTCCTTCCAGGCACTGCACGCTAACCTGCGTTACATCCGTATAGGACAAGCGGGGGCAGTCGAACAATACGGTGCTTCCGCCGCCGGGCTCGGGGGTCGGGGAAACGTAGGGCGTCGGCGAAGGATAACTGATTTCGCTGGAAGCCAGGAAAATCGCGGTGGCATTCGCGGTGTCGATGAGGGAAACGGGGGCGTCATTATCTTCAACCTGCAAGGCGTACGTGCGGTTTCCTACCGTGGAACACCAAATGCGTAGCGTGGGACGATTGCGGCCCCAAACGACGTCTTCCACACAATCCTGCAAGGACGTACGGTTGAACCACTGGTAAGTAAGAGGGCCTCCATCCGCGTCGTAGGAGCCGCTGGTGAGCACCAGTGTCTGCCCTTGGAAGCCCGTGGCGTTGTTGGCAATGGCCACAGGGCCCAGATTAGAAATAGAGCCGCCTGGCAAACACGTGCACCCATACGTACACACAGCCTCTGGCCCGTAGATTCCCTCGCAGAACGAGTTCTCTTCACACGTGGCGCCGCATTGGTTCTGGATGCAGTATTCCGTATACGCCGGCGGCAAACACGAACAGGTATAGGGCGCCGTGTCGCACGTGCCGGAGGAAGGACCGCCCAAGGGCGGGTTGTAGTCCCTCCACGTCCTGCCTTGGCACTGGTCTGGGTACTGATTCGCGCAGTCCGAGTCGAGAGCGCATTTCGGGAAGGACCAGACGCCGCCGCAGTTGGCGCTCTTGGAAGCAGTACACGCATAGGGAACAGCCGTGTCCAGCACGCACGCGCAGGTGGCCGGGTCTACTGTATACGTGCGGGACTCGAGCGTGGAACCGTTGCAGAAGCTCGGGTTGTTCAAGCTGGAGCACTCCGCCGTCGTGTTGCAGGAGCCGTATTCGATCGTCAGGTTATCGAGCACGGGCGTGACTTGGTTGTTGGTGGAAAACAGGTCGGCGTCCCACCTTAGGAAGCCTTGCAGCTGCGTCGGAAAGGCCTTGCGCGTGCCGTTGGAAGGCCACGGAAGCAGCGTGGCTTGATCGTTCGATAAATAGTAGTCGATGCGCGTGGAGGGTGGTGTGTCGTTCGTTACGTTCAGCGTGGCCCAGCCCACCCACGTGGTGGCAGGAGTGACGTTATTTGAAAGGGCGATGTGATTGTACTCGATTCTGTAGCGGGGCACGGCGGAAAAGTTGAAGACGGCCAGTCGGTCGGGAATGCTGTAGGGATCGTCGAAGCCGGCAAACATCACTTGCGGGTCATAGGCGTAGAAGGCACGCCAGCGCAGCGTTGCCGTCGTGTAGAATCGCAAGTCTCCATAATATCGAAGACTGGCGGCATTGGAGACGTTGAAGACGGTTACCGTCGCTGGATTCGACCACCCGTCGGAGTTCTGGTTGGGGCGGAAAAAGAAAGTGCCCGAGGGGAGCACTTGAAGCAAGGAGAGGAAGTTGTTGGAATAGTTGCCGGAGACGCTGCACGTGATGTTGGAGAGCTTGGTAATCGAGGAAGGGTTCGCGGCATCGAAGGAAGCGAACGACGTGTTTCCAATAACGAAGGCCGTCGTGCCCACGACCTGCAGGCTCAAGCCTTCAAACCCCAGGTTTGTTTCTCCCAGCAGGGAAATGTTGGTGACGTTCGTGACGTTGTAGACCTTGAGCTTGCTGTAATTCCCGACGGCGTACAAGCGGTTGTTGCTGACGTTGATGTCGGTGACGCAGTCTCCTGAAGAGACGGTGAGCGTGGCGTTCAACACCGGGGTTTGGGGTTTGGTAATGTTGTAGACGTGGACGAGGCCGCTCGCGGCGCCTCCCCCGCACGTGGACAAGTAGAGGTAGTTCCCGCTGATGCGGAGCTTGGTGGCATCGGCGGTGGACACGTACAAATAGGAAGTGAAGTTGAGGCGGGGAGGGTCGCCGAAGAAATAGGAGCTGCACGAGTTGCCCGGCTTTCGGAACGAGGTGTCCGTAGTGACGTTTAACGCGTTCAAATACGTGTTCACGTCGTCCACTTCTTTTGCTGCCAAGTAGAGGAAGTTGGAAGCATACGCCGCAGCCCCGGGGGAGTGCTGGTGGGGGCCGGGCGCGCAATTGTAGGTCGTGCTGATGAGCGTGGGCATGTAGGGGTTGACGGTATTGTAGAGATCGAGGCCGTCGGTGTTCCAGCCGTACAAACGGTTTTTTGCGGGATCAGCGGCAAACGCAAGGGGGAATACGCCAGTAATAGACCAGTTACTGACGTTGGAATCGATAGTCAAAGAAACGTTGCCCGTGCACGTGTCCCACCGGGCGCTCGTGCTAGGGCTCTTGTAGGTGTCCGTGTAGAAGTCTTCCGAATAAACGACGGCAGAAGCCCAGCCGAGAAGGGAGGCAAAGCAAACCAACGCAAGCCAGCGCATGAGCTACTTCACGCACCCGGCTATATAAAATAATTCGGTTTCTGGCCATTCCGTTCCATTTCGGGAATCGCCGGCTATTTCGAGGAATTCTATCTCTTCTCCTTCCCATAAAAACGAATAAAAAACTTTGTTTGCATAATAAAACACTGTTTAAAACGAACGGATTCCTATATTGGAAAGGAAGGCCGGAGCGCAGAAAGCGGAGGATGACCTGCATGGAGAGGGAACGCCAAATTATCTTGAGGAGCGAGGAAAAGCCTAGAAGACGGGAGAAGGAGGAGGAGCTGGCGTGGCTGTGCCGGTGCTTCGGCTTCGAGGACGGGGACTTGGGGCAACGGTTTCTTCTGGAGATATTGAAGGCGGAGCAGAAAGAGAAGGGGATGCGCAGTCTCGCCTTAAGTTCCAAGATGCACGTGACGAGGGGAGGAGCCGTGTACCACTTAAATCGCTTAATGGAGAGCGGGCTCGTCGTGAGGAAGGGAAGGGAGTACGAGTTGCGGGCTCCTAATCTGGAGGAGACGCTGGAGGAAATCGAGGAGGACCTGCTGCGCATGATGAAACGCATGCGCGGGATTGCCAAAGAGCTGGACGAGGAGTTGGGATTAAAGTAACAGGGAGAATCATTAAAGTAATACGGAGAATCCCGCTCTTGAAACAGTCAGGCAAGGAAAAACGGGAAACGAATGGCTCCGGTGCCAAGGAACCGGACGAGGAGCTGAAAAAAGGGGGAACGACATGGAAGCCGAAAAAGCGCCGACGGAACAAGCACCATCATCCGGGGCAGAAGAGGAGGGAGAAGGAAAAGGGCATGCCGAGAAGGAAGAAGCTGCGGAAAAAGAAAAAGCGCAAGAACCGGAAGAAGCAACGGGAAAGAGCAACCCCCCTGAAGAACGGTGGAAAGCCGCGCAAAAGCAGGCGGAAGAGTACGGGACGCGGCTGAAATACCTGGCGGCCGAGTTCGACAACTACAAAAAACACGTGGAAAAGCAGAAGAGGGAATGGATGGACCTCGGGGAAGCGAAACTGATGAACGACCTGCTGCAGACGGTGGACGAGCTGGAGAAGGCGGTGGAAACGCTGAAAAGGGAGGAAAAAAATGCGGAGTCCCTGCACGGTCTTCTGATGACGGAAAAGAATCTGCACCGCATCCTTCGCGCGCATGGGCTGAAGGAAATCGGCACGCAGGGGAAATTCGATGCGAATATGCAAGAAGCCGTTGGGTTCGAGGAGGTGGCAGCGGAAGAAAAGGCCGGCGCCGTAGTAAAAGTGGAGCGGAAGGGGTATTGGTTCAAGGATAAAGTGCTGCGGCACGCTCGAGTCGTTGTAGGAAAATATGTGCGGCAAGAAAAACAAGAAACAAGGGCAACTGAAAAAAAAGAGGAGGAGGCAAAAAGCAAGTAATACTTTTGGAAAGGTGAAACACACTATGAGAGAAATTATACTAGGGTGTGACCTCGGGACTTCGAACAGCGCCGCGGCCGTCATGCAAGGAGGAAGGCCCACCATCATTCCTTCCGCGGAAGGAACGACCCTCGGGGGAAAGGCCTTCCCGAGCTACGTGGCCTTCTTGCGGGAAGGAGGCATGCTCGTGGGAGAGCCTGCGAGGCGGCAGGTCGTCTCCAACGCGGAAGGGACGGTGTATGCCGCAAAACGCAAGATGGGGAGCGACTTCAAGTACAGGATTTTTGGAAAGGAATACACGCCCCAACAAATCTCGGCGTTCTTGCTTCAAAAAATAAAGAAGGATGCAGAGGCATTTCTCGGCGAGCCCATCCGGAAAGCCGTCATCACGGTTCCTGCCTACTTCAACGACAACCAGCGACAGGCCACGAAAGACGCCGGAACGATTGCAGGGCTGGAGGTCGTGCGCATCATCAACGAGCCCACGGCCGCGGCGCTGGCCTATGGATTGGACCGGAGCGAGAAAGAGCAGACCATCCTGGTCTTTGATTTCGGGGGAGGCACGCTGGACGTCACCGTCATGGACTTCGGCAAAGGCGTGTTCGAAGTCAAGAGCACTTCCGGGGACACGCAGCTCGGGGGCACGGACATGGACAACGCCCTCGTGGAGTACGCGGTTCAGGAATTCCAGAAGGCAGAGGGCGTAGACGTAAGACAGGACGGCGTGGCCATGACGCGGCTGCGCGAGGCCTGCGAGAAAGCAAAAATCGAGCTTTCCAGCACCACGAACACGGAAATCAATTTGCCGTTCATCACCAGCGTGCAAGGAAAACCGAGGCATTTACAGCTATCGCTATCGAGAGCGAAACTGGAGCAGATCGTGAAGCCCATCGTGGACCGCTGCAAAAAACCGTTGCATCAAGCCTTGCAGGACGCGAAAATGACCGCGAAGGACATCCACCGCGTAATCCTGGTGGGAGGCCCCACGCGCATGCCGCTCGTGCAAAAATTCGTGGAAGAGGAACTGGGGAAGAAAATCGAGCGGGGCGTGGACCCCATGGAATGCGTCGCTTTGGGGGCGGCCATCCAGGGAGCCGTGCTTGCGGGTGAAATGAAGGAAGTACTGCTTTTGGACGTTACGCCCCTGTCCCTCGGCATCGAGACGAAGGGAGGCGTGTTCACGAAAATCATTGAAAGAAACACGACGATCCCCACGCGAAGAAGCCAAGTCTTTTCCACGGCGGAAGACCTGCAGACGGCCGTCGATATCCACGTGCTGCAAGGAGAACGCCCCATGGCCAGAGACAACGTGGAACTCGGCAATTTCCAGCTGATGGGAATTCCTCCGGCTCCCCGAGGCATTCCGCAGGTCGAGGTGACGTTCGATATCGACGCGAACGGCATTTTGCACGTGGCCGCGAAAGACAAGGGCACAGGCAAAGAGCAGCGGATCCAGATTACGGCGCCCCACAAGCTTTCGAAAGAAGACGTGGAACGCATGATGCGGGAAACCGAACAGTTCGCGGCCGAGGACCAGAAGCGGAAACAGGAGGCGGAGCTCTACAACGAGGCGGACGCCCTCGCCTATTCTGCGGAAAAGACGATGGAAGAGCTCAAGGACAAGGTTTCCGACGAACAGAAAAACAAGGTGAAGGAGGCCGTCGAGAGCGTCCGGCTGGCCCTGCAGTCTAAGAATGCGGACGTTTTAAAAACCAAAATGGAGGAGCTCAAGCAGGTCCTGCAAACCATCGGAGCTTCCTTTTACCAGCAAGGACAAAAAGCGGGAGGGCAGAACGGGCAACCCGATGCGGGCGGAGAGCGCGGATCAACAGGAGCAGCCGGAGCGGAATCCTTCGGGGGCAAGTCCGGGCCGGGAAACGGCGGAGACAGCGGCAACGTACGAGACGCGGAATACACGGAAGAGAAAAAGTAAACAAACCGAAACGAAAGTCCGGCTATTTTTTGGCGCGCTCCGCTAAGACGCGTTTGACTTTTTCGTAGGCGAACTGTTTTTGCTCGTAAAGCTTCGCATACGCATCCGCATCCAACTCGCGTTTCATGAACCGGATCTGAAGGGCCTGCATTTCTTCCTTCAAGCGCTTCTCCTCCTCTTCCAAATCCCGGGTTTCCCGCGCTCGTTGCGTGAACTTGCGGTACGCGAAGTAAAGCAAGAACCCTGCCACGATGGCGGTCAAGACGGCGAACGCAAAATAGACGAGTTCGGTTTGCGTCGTTTCTTGTTCTTCTACGGTCAGCACGCGCACAGCCTTGCCGGGAACCACTTCCAGGACGTAAGACCCCTTTCCTGCCGGAGAAGCCAACTGCAGGCGGTAGGGGCTCTTGAGGGGAGGGGAAAAATAACAGAAAAACTCCAGTTCCAGGTAGACGCCGCAGAGGCAAGGCGACGGGCCTTGACAGGCCACGCCCACGATGGGCTTGGAAACCGTGCCCTGCAGCTGCAGGGTTTGACCCGTTTCCGCGACCCCCCAAGAGTAGGTGAGCGAAACAAGCTCCAGGTATTGCGTCGCGTTTTCGAAGGGCAGGGACGGGTTGAAACCCTCGCCGGGAACCGCGCGAACCAGGGAAACCAAAAGCAGGCCAACGAAAAGAAGCCGCGTCCATCGTCCATTCATCGCGTCAACGCCTGTTTTTCCTTTTCCAACAAGGTAAGCTCTCGCGCGCCCACAGTTTGGCGGCGGCGCTGTTTTTTAGGTTTTTTCCTAAGCTGCCAACGGTATATCGCATAAACCAAAATAAGGATGCCGGCAAGCACGAGGAGGATGAAGACCAGCAGTTCAAAGGCGTTCAGAAAGGAAGCGGCGGCCATGGCGAAAGCGTTTCAGGAAAACGAAATTAAAAAACAGTGGGTTTCCGGCTGGAGAGGAAGGTCAGCGCCTGGCCTTTTCCTTCTCCAAGAGGACGGCGGTGCCGTAGGCGAAGATGTCGATGGTTGCTGGAAGGATTTGCGTTGAGCCGAAGCCCACGCCCAACACCGCGTTACCTCCCTGCCGTTGCGCCTGCTCCACGAGCTCGTGCACGATTTCCTTTCTTGCCTCGTTCATCATCTGGCGGTAAGCGTGGGCCTCTCCCCCTGCCAAGGACTTGGTTACGGCGACAATGTCCTTGAAAATGCTGGACGTCTTGGCTGCGGAAGCCCACACGAGGCCGCGATATTCTTTGACGCGGTAACCGGGCACTCCGAAAAGCGTGGAAACGACGACGCGGTCCATGGAACCATTCACCCACTCAAATAGTCCTCTTTGCGGAAGAGGTATGCTTTCAAGCCTTCCCGCAAAGCCTTGTTGCGCTTCGCCTCCTTTAATAGGCTTCCGTTTTCGAGCACGACGGCCTCCGAAAAAAGCTTGACCAAGTGGGAGGCGACCGCAAACTGCGCAGGGGCCTGCTGGATGCGCTTCAGCAACCCGAGCGGGGAGTGGTACGGCCGGGTTTCCTCCAGCACCACTTTTCCGTTTTCAACGAAGGGCCCGCGCACGGGCTCCGGATGCGCGGCAAGAAAGCGCTGCACGTCTTCCGCGAAATAGGCGGGGGGGCCGAAAACCTTGCGCAGCTTGGGGGCGGAAGCGTGCTCGAGTTCTAAGAGAATGTAACAGCGGGTAGGGGAATAGAACGAATGGGAGTCGTGCACTTTGAATTCCTCGAGCTCGAAATGCTTGACGAGCGCGCGTTCGGTTCTCCGCAGCTGCGGGACGAAAATGTCGGAAACCAAAAGGGAAGGGCGGCCAAACGCGATGAGGAGGAAATGCAGGCGTGCCCTGAACGCCTTGGAAAGGTCTTGGAAAGTGATTTGGCGGGATTTGGGGAAGAAAAACTCTAGGGAAGGGCGTTGCAGGAATTTTCGGCTCAAGGCGATAAATTGGGCAAGGCGGTCCCCGCTGACAGCGGCAGCCGCATTGCGTTGCGAATCGATGAAGTCCACCAACACGAGGGGAGAAGGGAATTTTTCCTGCAGTTTCAGCACGTTTCCTTCATAGGCGTCTTCGATGTCCAGAAGCACGGGGGGCTTCCACTGGGAGGCCTGTTCCAAGAGCGTATGGAGGTCCCTGTAGTTCAAAACAAGGTATTCGCACACTAAACCGGAGAATCCTTGCACTTCCGATTCCGCGCCGTACAAGCCATGGGCTTTCAAGAGCTGTTTGAGCACCCGGACGTCCCTGCGCTGCTGTCCCGACAGCTTTTCTTGAAGGTACGTGGCGTGCAAGGGGGTGCGGTCTACGGCAGAGATGATGCGCTCTTGCTTGGAAATGGCGTAGCAGGGAATGACTTCGACTCGATAGCTCCCGATGTGCGCTTGGAAGTAGGGGTGTTCCGCGTAATGCATTTCCCATTTCGCCTTGACTTTTTCCTGCAGGACGCTGCCAAGCGTCTTCACCATGGCCTCCAGTTTTTTTTCTTTTGGAAA
>SBBD01000042.1 GCA_005239845.1 archaeon
CGAATTTCCCTTGCTCCAACGCCCCATCCAACTGTTTTTTTGCCTCCATCAATTCCATAAGCGTGAAGTTAGGCCAGTTTTTTTGCGACAGCTTCCCCGAAATCCTTTGCTGCCTTCGGGCCATTGGCCGTGACGACGTTTCCGTCCACGGTTACAGGTTCGCCCGTATACTCTGCCCCTTTTTCCTTCAAGTTCTCGATTTCGCTCTCGAAGCACGCGGCCTTCTTTCCCTTCAAAACTCCGGCATTTGCAAGAATGGAGGGGGCAATGCAGATGGCACAAGTAGGCTTTCCTGCAGCAAAAAAGGAGTTGGCGAGCTCGTGGGCGTGCCGGTTGTTAAAATACTCGGAAGCGCCTCCCCCTCCAATGAAAAGAATGGCGTCGTAGTTTTCTGCCTTCGCATCCACGAACAAAATATCCGCCCGCACCCTTTGGCCGAACTTGCTGGCGGCTTCCTTCTGGGTGGAGGCCGTGATCACCTGAATGCCCTTGTTTTGAAGCACTTGCTTGGGGTGGAAGTATTCCTCATCGCGGAAGTTTTCGTGCGCAATGACCATCAACACTTTTTTCGCCATACAGACCAACCCCCTAAACAGCCATGAAAGAAGAGGAGAAAGAAAGTAAAAAAGGTTTGTTTTTAGGCCGGTTCGCTTCATTGGGGCGTCGTCGGGGCATCTGTTGGCGAACCGGAAGCCTCAATAAGTTCCGCGGAAGGTGCTGCGGTTCCAACGGAGGGAGGTTGTTGGAAATGGTTTCGTTTTGTATACTAGCCCTCCTTTTCCAGCATTTTCTTCATGGGCTTCCAGTAGTATTCCTTCCAGCCTTCCGCGATGGAATCCGCGCACTCGGCAGGGACCCCGGTTTGTACGAACGAGAGCTTGGTCTTCCCGTTCAACTTGTGGATGGAAAAAATGGCTTTTGAAAAATGGCCTTCCGGCCAGCCCTCCATCGCATAGCGCCACGCCTGCACAATCTTCCTGTCTTGCACCAGCACCAAATTGGAGCCTTCGACTTCTCCCCTGTAAATGGAGAACTTTCCCTCCACTTCCCTGCTGATTTTCGCCGTCGAGCCCGTAAGCTCGCCGTGTTTCTTGGAATCCATCAGCAATTCGTATACGTCGTGCGGCGAGGCCTTGAACACTACGGACTGCCGAAGGGTCTTTGTCTTCATGTTTTTCTCCAGAAGTTGCCCGCGTTACTCCAGCAAGGGGAGCACCAGGCCCATGACGGCCAAGAGATTGACTGAAACGGCTTGCACGCCCGTAAGTACGAAAAAACTACTCCTTTAATAACTTTGCTCAAGTAGGTGCAAGCGGGTGAGGGCATGGGGAATGTTCCTTTATCCACCAAGACGTGCGTGCCTTGTAAAGCGGGAGCTCCCAAACTTTCTCCCAAGATGGCCCAGGTCTTAATGCGCCAGCTTTCTCCGAAATGGAAGTTGAAGGGAAACAGCGGAAGCAGCATCGAACGTGTCTTCCAGTTCAAGAATTTCAGGGAATCCATGCACTTCGTGAACCGAGTGGCCGAGATTGCCGAGCAGGAAGGCCACCACCCCGACATTCACATTCATTACAGCGAGGTGCGTTTGGAGCTGTACACGCACAAGGTTGGGGGCTTGCACGAGAACGACTTCATCCTTGCCGCAAAAATCGACAAACTACCGGAAGCGCTTCCGTAAAAACGTTTTTGCTATCCTTCCAGCGCGGGAACGCAGGTCCTGCAGGTGCTTGACCCCAGCATCGCTGAGGCTGCACATCTCTTGGACTTCTGGAGGCGTTTCTCCGCTTTGCGCTAAACGCAGAGGAAGGGTTGATTTCAACATCTCTGCGGTGACTTCAAAAAACCGCTGGTTTCCACGGTCTTGAAAGAATTCCCGCGGATTAGCTCGCCTGCTTCGCTGCACAAAGCCACGTTCGACCAAATCATCCAGTAGATGCTGCCTCGCCTTGATCTGCCTCCATCGTTCGGGGTGGAGTTGCGCTAATACTTTCAACTCGCTGACTTCCCTTCGCGTGAGACCCATGCCAGGCTATCGTTAGCCAAGCTATTAAATGGTTTTCAGTACTGGGGCTTGTGCTTCTGGAAGCAGTCCCTGCAGTATACGGGCCTTCCTTCTGTTGGTTTGAAGGGCACTTCGCATTCCTTGCCGCAGTCGCTGCAGACAGCCTTATGCATTTCGCGCGGCCCGCTGAACCCGCCGCCGTGGAAACCACCGCCTCCGCCGTAACTGCGTCCTCCCCCGTACCTTCCTCCGCCGTCGCGGCCCCCGTAGTGTCCTCCGCCTCTTCCGCCGCGTCCGCGGTCGTCCCGCCCATGCCGTTTCTTACTGAAACCCATTTTCTCACTCACGCTCCGATTAAACTGCACACCCTGCATCCGAAACCTTGCCGCAGTTGCCTGGGACAAACAGTTCTAGAATCAGTTGCATACAGATGAGAAATAATACTAAGGCGAGCCTATTAAAATAGGTGGTTTGAAAGGGTGAATCCATCCGGTTGGAGACTTTTCCAACTTGTTCGGTTCTTGATGGCCTAAGCATTCGCATACTTATTAATAGCCAGCCTGCTGGCTAAAATCATCGGCTTTGCTTGAAGGAATAGACGATGAACCCTGCCATAAAAGTAAAGGATGCATACGTTCTTTCGAAGTATGCTTTAGGAGGTTGGCTCGTCCTCCTGGTTTTAAACAATTTCTTGAACGGAAACGTTTGGTTTTGGGAATACTTCGTTTTCATTCCGCCCTATTTTTTCTTCTTCGGGGCTATCCTGTTGCTTGGGTATAGCGCGTATAGGAAGCATAGAAAGGCAGTCCTTTTGTCCTTGCTTGCCGTCCTCACAGCGGCAGTTGTTCTCCCAATTACGTTTTCCAGTTCGCCAAAAAGTCTTGGCCCCGGTTTGCGGGTAATCACATTCAACCAGTTCTTCACGGAAACGGATTCCGACGAATTGCTGTCGTTAATTTCGAGCCAACAACCCGACGTCGTGCTGATTCAGGAAAACTACGAGGTGGAAACACTGGATAGGAAAAAGATTTTGCAGATGTTTCCTGGGTGGAGCATCGTCCAAGCATCCGACCTGTTGACCCTATCGCGTCATCCGATCATTTCCGCAAGCATGGGAAAGGGAAACTACCTTAAGACAACGATAGCAGTAGGGGACAAGCAAATTGACGTCTATAACGTGCACTTGCAATTCCCCTTTTTTACTAAGTCCTTGGAACCCGATACGTATTGGAAAGTCTTCGACGTACGGAAAGCGCAATACGTGGCGCTTCTCTCAGACGTGGCTTCAAGAGAAAAGTGTAAAATAGTGGGGGGAGACTTTAACACGCCAGCGAATTCAGCTTTCCTCCGCCCATTTTTTGAGGGATACAACGACGCTGCAGCAACCAGCTCCGGATACCCCATTACTTGGAATAGCGTCTTGCCCCTGTTCCGGGTGGACTACATTTTCTCGTCTAAAAGTATGCAGCCTCTCGAGTATTCCGCGTTCCCAACCAATCTTTCCGACCACTACTTGGTTCGTAGCGACATCGCCTTCCAAGGAACGTGCTGAATGATTAACGTAAACCCGCCAACAAGCCCCCGATGCGGCACTAGACCCCGACTAAGAGCCCCCGGAGGGATTTGAACCCTCGACCTCCTGTTCTCTCGCATGCGACTCGACCAAGAAAATGTTTTCTTTGGCGCGGAGCCACCGCACCTTTCTTTTGTGAAAAGAAAGGGGCAAGGCTACGAGACAGGCGCTCTACCAGTCTGAGCTACGGAGGCATGAATGGATTTGCTATTTCTTTTGGTGGAGCTTTTCTTTTAAAGGATATGGGAGTAGAGACGACACGAACAGCAGCGTTTGTTCAAGGGGTTCCTTGTTGGCGAAGGGCGCGGCCAATTTTGGCCAACATGTTTAAGTATAAGACGTTGGCCCTCCTCGCTTTCTTTTGAAAGGCCTCTTCCGAGGGAAAATCAGCTCTTTTCAGGACAGCTGAAACGTCCGTTATGAAGTGCTGTATGGGCGGCTTGCTTCCGGAACCAAGCTGCAAGAAAAAGGTGCCGGGAGACAATATGAACCCTTTGCCTAGCGCCCTTCGAAAATCAGCATGTATCTGCTCGAAAGTATGTTGGACTACGCGAGGATGGCGCGCCAACAGGCTA
>SBBD01000043.1 GCA_005239845.1 archaeon
CCCTCGTGCTGGACCGGAAGCAGGAAAAGCTCGAGTTGAAGGGAATGCAGGAGGGCTTTTTTCAGCGGAAGGGGAAAAGGTTTGGAATTCACTTGGCGAAGGAGAACGCTCGTTTTGAAGCGGAAGCCCTCATGGAAGGAGAGGGTGCCATTCCCGAGTTTCGCTTGAACAAGTTCCTGAAGAAGTTCGAGTACCAGATTCTCAAGCTGACGCGCGTCCCGTGCAAGGCCTTGCTTGAGGTGGAAGGAAAGAAGCGCTCCTTTTCGGGCACGGCCTATTTCCAGAACGTGCGCATTCAGGCTCCCACCATTCCGTGGCTGTGGGGCGTCGTGCATTTCGGGGAAGGAGGCTTCTTGAGCTACATGTCCCCTCGTTTGGGGGCTTCTCTCATCAAAGAGGACTTGCACGGCTTCCTGAAGGCGAACGTGCGCGTCAGCAAACGCTTCGAGTTCTTTCATGCAAAACGAAAAAAATGGTACCGGTTCAGGGAATGGCGGATACGGAACGTGAGGAAAAAGGAGGGGTTGACTTGGGTGGTTCATGCTACTTCTTCCGAGGCCGAGCTGGACTTAGAGCTGGAAAGCTACGCGAAAGCGCTGTGGAAGCTCGGCAAGCTGCGGAGACTGCCCTTTAAAGAGCAATTGTACTATAACGAGTATGCCGTCGTGCTGACGCGCTTTTCCTTCCGCTCCAAAGGCGGCGTGGAGACGTTGGAAAGCATGAAGGGCGGCGTGGGCAACTGCGAGCACGCGTGGGGCTTCTTGACGTGAAGTTCATGAAAGTAACCGATTTGAAACTAAGCCGCAAGATTTCCTTGGAGGAATGGGGAGCCCAGCTCGAATCCACGGGATTTCAGGCCACCGAGCTGGCGCGCGCCGTGGATTTGCTGAACCGCATGTATGCGGACAAGGAATGCACGCGTTTTCTGGCCTTCACTTCCAACCTGATGGCGTCAGGGCTTCGCGGCCTTCTCATGGATTTGGTGGAGGAAAAGAAGGTGGATGCCGTCATCACGGCGGGAGGCGCGCTGGACCACGACCTCCTCCGCTCCTACCGAGAATACGGCGTGGGTTCGTTTCAGGAGGACGACGCAAAACTTCACAAGAAGGGCGTGAACCGGCTGGGAAACATTCTGGTGGACAATGCGCACTACGTCTTCTTGGAGAAATGGGTGCAGCCCCTCCTGAAAAAAATGCATGCGGAAAATAGGGTTGTTTCTCCGAGAGAAGTGGCTTCGGCCTTAGGAGAAAAGTTGGCTCGGGATAAAAAGCGCTCGTTCTTGGCCGCGTGTTATAAAAACAACATTCCGGTCTTTTGTCCGGGAATCGTGGACTCGGCGCTCGGTTTGCAGATGCACTTCTTCAAGCAGGACCATCCCGGTTTTGCCGTGGACGCCACGGGAGACATGAAGGAGCTGGCCACGCTCGTGCTTTCTGCCAAGCGCACCGGCGCGCTCGTTTTGGGAGGAGGCATTTCGAAGCACTACACGATTGCCAGCAATTTGCTGCGCGGAGGGCTGGATTACGCGGTGTACGTGACCACTTCCGGAGAGTATGATGGTTCGCTTTCGGGCGCACCAGCAAAAGAAGCCAAGTCGTGGGGCAAAATCAGGGAGAAAGCCCAGACCGCGGTGGTGCACGGAGAAGCAACGCTGGTGTTTCCCTTGCTGCATGCCTTGACGACCCAAGCATAAGCCTATTTCGGCGAGTGATCGTTTTTGTTGCCAGTGGAGAGGAAGCTGCCCTTGTTTTATGCGCTCATTTCTTGGGAGGGGTTCACGGCGGAAATCTCTTCCACGACCGTGGCGGCGCCATGCTCCTTGTCTCTTTCGAAGAAAAAGACTTTCGAGGAAGCGCCTTCCTTCAAGGCCTCGTCGTGCGTCACAATGAACGTCTGTTCCACGATGCCCGGCAGGCTTTCCCGCAAGACGGAGGAAAGCCGTTGTACAGCCTCCGCGTCCAAGTTGTGCGTCGGCTCGTCGAGAATCAGCCACGAAAAGTCGGGCGTCAAGACCATCGCAAACGCTACGCGCAAGGCCAGGGCCGCGCAGCTTCGTTCCCCTCCCGAGCTCGTCTCAATGCCTATCCACGTGCCTTCCGGAGTCCGCAGTTCGAGTGCGTAATCATCCTCGAGGGCGAGCAGGCGGATGGCACGGTAGTCCCCATAGGGGTAGAGCACGCCCCAGAGCTCGTCCATGGCGTGGTTGAGCGCCGCCACGAGTTCTTCCCTCAGCATTTTCTGGGTTTCCACGATGCTGCGCTGGAATCGCGCGGCCGTGTCCGCCTTGGCCTCCAGCTCATCCACTTTTTTCCTCCGCTTCCCGATTTCCTCCCGCTTTTGCTGCACGACCTCGTACTGCCCGCGAATTTCCTTTTCCCGCTGCAAGGCGTACTTGAGGGCTTCTTCCCCCTGGGCCCGTTCCTGTTCCTTTTTTCTCAGTTCGTTTCGCGCCTCTTCCAGCACGCGGGGTTCCCACTTGATTTTGGAAAGCGAGGCTTCCGCTTCTGCAAGCTCTTTCCGGTTTTCCCCGACTTGTTTTTCGAGGTGCGTGAGGCGCTGGAGCCGTTCGCC
>SBBD01000082.1 GCA_005239845.1 archaeon
CCGACTTCCTCCGTATAGCCAGTATCCACTACCCCCAATATTTTGGTTTCATGGTGGAAAGGATGCATGCGTAAAAAGTCTTCCTTCGCAGGTCCAGGACCCCCTAAAAGTACGCCCTTGAAGTTCTTCAGGCCAACAAACGCGTCCATCGCCTCTCCAATCCTCTTGTAATAGTATTCCACTCCCTCCGTGTGCAGACGGCTGAATCTGGCAGAACTTTGGCCGCCCTTCGATATCTTCTGGTGCGCCGTACTATGCAGTTTCTTGATGATTTTCGTGGTCTTGCCCTTCAGCAGGGCAATGGTGGCTTCTTTTCCATCCATTACTACCAGTCCATAGCTTCCGGTCTGTTCCAGCATTTCCTCGAGCGGTTCCGTTACAAACGCGGAGTCGCAGCGGTAGAACTGCGTGGTCAAGGGGTGGGGAGGAATGACTGAGTAGATGCGGAGGTCGGGCTTGCCTTCGTGTTGGGAAATGTTTCCACAAAAGACAGCTATTCCATTGGGTGGAGGCTTGTAGCCCAGCGTTTTCAGGTACTGCATGGTCTTTTCCAGCGCGCCTTGCACGTTCTGTTGAGTGGCTTTGCTCTTGATGTTCGCCGCCTGCCCGTACTCGTCACGCAGCTTGGCCATGATGTCCCCGATGGAGTAGTTGGGCGTGATGTAGACGGAGATGAGCTCGGTGCCCCTGCCCTGGAAGTTCTTCAGCGCTTCCAGCTGCTTCCTGAACTCGTACATTTCCTTCGTGTGTTGCGTCATGTTTTCTCAGTTCTTTGGTCGATCTTCCGCTCAAAACCTTTTGGTTTTGGCGGCCGCCTGAACTTTGTTCAGTGCGGTCTTGTTAAGAAAGGTCGATTTCCTTCGTGTGTTGCGTCATATGAATGGCTCACTCGCAATTTCAGGTGTTCTAGTAGAGACCGGGTTTTTATAAGGGCTTTCCAGCCGCATTTCCCTAGCCACCCCGACAATCCATTATGTTACTACTGGCTTATAATAACATTTATTAAGGAGTTTGAGCATATATATTGTCTGCGTTTTCCGCTGGCTTTGTGGAAGGGTGGTTGTCTTCATGAACGACTCGGTTAAACTCTACTTGGTGACCTGCAGCAACTGCAAGAACCGGCAGGTGTGGGATTCCGCGACTCCTTTCAAGGTATGCAACGAATGCGATTCCGCCGTGGTCTTGAGGACGGCTTCCACGGAACAGTTGCAGGCTGCAAAAAAGCAGGCAGCCGAACTCCCTTTGGCGTTTTCCACCTATCTCGTGTACACGCTCAGCCCTGAAGACGTGGAAGTTGCGGTCATGGAGAAGAAGCGGAGACAGAACAAGCTGAAGGAAGACGTGGCGGAACGGAAGCAGTACGCGGAAACCCTGCGCTACACGATGCCTGCCTTGCGCGCGAACGGAAACAAAAAGAACTCGAAACCAAAAACTCATTCTAAGAAGAAAACGAAATCCGGAAAGAAGAGAAAGCACTAGCGCTTGCCGTAGTGTTGTTCATTGCGGGCACAAATAGTCGCTGTAGATTTCTCCTGGCGTCAAGGCCCTGTTGACGAGTACGACTTGGTCTATCTTGCCCTTGAAGCGCAGGACCGGGTCTGAAAAGTACAAGAGCTCGCTTCCTGCAGGCGTGTACTTGGAAGTGAACTTGTTGACTGCATTTTGCTTGCCATCAACGTACAGCGTCGTCTTTCCGCGATAAATTCCTTCATTGATTTCCTCGTACACCATGGCAAGGTGGTGCCAGCTGCCCACTACTGGTGCTGGATTTCCCGAAGTATCCTCTGTTGGAATGGGCGTCGTGTACGTGCTGAGCTGCGCACCCCCCAGCGACCGGTACCACGCCCTCGCTCTTCCATCCGGCTGCATTTCAATGCCGTACGCCAAGCCCTTCTGCAACAATATGTTCCACGCCCACACGTCGCGGTAAAACCATACCTCGATAGTGAATGAAGTTCCAGCTAACGACAGCCCTTCCGAGTTCAGAACGCGGACCGCACCGTTCGCCGAATCCGTGTTTATTCCTGCCCCGACTATCCCCGTACTCCATGATGCCCCTCCCTCAAGGGAACCCACGTAGCCACCAAAAGGGTCGGTGGTCGTCGCACCCGAACCCTCGTCCATTTTCCAAAAATTGTTGGGGCGCTGCAAGACATAGGAGGGAACGCAGTTGATGCTGGTGATAGCCTGCAAATTGGTTTCGATTTGCTTTGTTGCGCTGGAGGCAATCGTTGTCCGCAAAATGGCGAGAATGAGAATCACGATTAGCAATATGCCTGCCAGCATCAAAACGTATTCGAAGGCCGCCTGCCCTTTTCGGCGCATGAAAGGGTGAACGAAACCTCCTTTAATATACTTTGGAAACCGGCCTGCAGATTTTCGTTATTTGTTCGCATGTCGTAGCGCACCGATGGCCGTCGCGTATTCCGCATTCTTCGGAACCGTCATTCTTCCTCCAAAAAGCCTCATGACGGCCTGCAGCCTTTCCCTCACCCTCCTATTCTTGGCGACCACTCTCCCCGTAAAAACGATTTCCTTTGTTTTCATGCTGCGAGCGGCAAGCACGGCCATGGTGCCGACTGCTTCCGAAACCAGGTTCAGCAGACTATACGCC
>SBBD01000137.1 GCA_005239845.1 archaeon
ACTTGAAAAAAATTGCGATCCAACATCAATATAGTTGGTTTTGTATTTTATTGTTTCTATTCTGCCTCCCAGCTTAGTTTCTTTTTCAATTACTACGACGTCGTTTATTTTGTCAGTTAAACATTCATACGCACAAGCAAGTCCCCCGATGCCTCCCCCTACAATGTATATAGTCATTTTATGAACCTGGCTAAGCTATTTTTAGTAGGTTAAACGTGACCGTAAGAACTTTCATATCCCCGCCGGGTTGGCAGTAGTTTTCTCCCGTGGTGGAAATTACAAGAAAATCCTGTTTTAGTCTACTAGCAAGCCGTTCCTGCACCTTATAATTCCATGCCCCAAATGCTTCTAATCTTGAACCACAGTATGTAAAAAAGTATACGCCTTTTGGATTTGTTTCTTCGATTAATTGGTCTGCTGTTTCAAGTAAGTCTTTACCAGTTGCTTGAAGGTAACATATTTTATTTCCTTGAATGGGTCCTCCCCCAACGTAATTACCTCCGAAAAATCCACCGGCAACAAATGGCTGTAATTTACCTTCAGAATCTAAAAAGCCGACAGGATTGAAAATAAACCGCCTGTGAAATGTGTTTTCGTTAACCAAATCGTAAGACCAATTAAATCTATTCAAATATTCTTTTACTGCTGATTCACTGTCTATGGTTGCAATTACTCTATTCCATGCGCCTGTTGTGATGCTGTAATACTTGTCATCTCTTTGTTTAAAACCATGAGCTCCTTTTATTTCATAGTTTATGTCGGACATGAGTGTCAGTAAAACAACGCTATTTTTTAGTACGCTTTTATTAGCGAACTCATAACTTCTCGAAAAGACAACGTTGTCCATTGTTGATCCTCCGAATAAGCCGACAGTTTTTCCGATTTTATTTTTTATTTCGTTCAACACAACTTCTTCTCGTCCAATCCCTTTTTGAAAAAATATTGATGAAATTTTTAGTATTAACATTGAAAGATTTGCTAATATTTTATTTCTAATAACTACTATTCTCTTCATTCCAGGAATACTTGGAACTGTTACTCCCGAAATAATATCAATAATCACTACGTTTTTTCTACTAGATTGAGCAAGAGGTTCAACTATTTTTTTTAAAACTTCACTTGCTGCACGTTTTTGATCTCGCTTAATATCGTGTCCTATTCCCATTGCTACATCCATTTTCTCTGAGTACACCGCCATGGCGCTTGCTCCTCTTGCATATACCCCTTCCTGGTTCATGAACCCCGCCACTGTGCCGCCGACGAGAGGCACTTCTTCGGGGAAGACGTTGTAGATTTCGTCCAGGATGGGTTGGAAGCCGCCGTACTTCTCGTAGTGGATGGTGGTAAAGAGGAGGATAAACTTGGGCTGGTGCTTGAGTTTCTCGTGCAGCTTTCTTGCAATCTCCTGCCCCGCTTCCCTCGCCTCCCAATTCCGGCTCGTAACCACGACAACCTCGAAATCATCCGGAGGGTTTTGGGACTCCTTTTCCTGCTGTTTCTGGGCGGTTTCAGAATACGGCGATTGTTCCAGCGGCTTTCCAGCACCTACGCCCACAAGGTGGTTTTTCTCCGTAGCCGACTCGTCCAGCTGGTAGTCCGACTTCTCGCCGGCCTGGCTGCCTAAAAGCTCTTCCGGAAGCTCGTCCTCGGAAGCAGGCTCTTGCACGGTAACGGACACGTCGGCCATTTCAAACAGTCGCCTTAAGCGTGCTTTTCAACACCTTAGTAAATGTTAGAACGAATCTGCTAACCCTGGCGTTTTTTCTTCCGGCTCCCTCAAAATCTTCACGATGTCGCGGCGAGCGTTCTCGATCTCCACTTCCAGCAAGCCCTTGTTCGCCAACGCGGGGATCACGGAAATGAGAAGCGTGCGCCGGTCTACTTTGAAGAAAATGACTTCATAATCCCCTAACTCAATATACATCTTGTCCACGCCGAACGGGTCGAACTTGCCGAAAATCGTGAAGGCTTCGCTCACCGTGTTGTTGACCATGTTCCAAATGTTGAGGTTCCTGATCTTCAACGAAGACTGCGGGGGAGCAATGCTTCCCCCCACGCCTGCCGCCAGCCTCACGGCCAGGATGTCCTCCTCCTTCAACAAGTCTTCCAAAACCTTCAGCATGCGCCCGAACTTGTCTTCCATGGAAAGGCTTCCCGGGTTGCCTTACGCTGGCCGTATATATTAGTTTTGGCTTTCGCCGCGCGAGGTTCATAAACCCTATAAATAGGCCGGCCTTTCTTTCTGCCTTCTCCTTGCTTTCCGCCTTCTTTCATCCAAACGCGCAGCTGCTTTTCCGGAAACCCTACAACTTTTGGTTGATTTCCAGTCTTCCAAACAAATAAATACCCCGCGAAAGGTGGGACTTAGTGGGTTGAAGCGTTTGGACGGCGTTTTAGGACATGGTTAAGCTCGAGCGGTTCCTGCAACCAGCTTTTTTCACGGTCTTCCTACTGTTGTTTGCTGCATCCCTTCTCGCCTTGCCCACGCCTCCCTATTTGCGGGATGAGAAGGCTTCGCGCATGGAGTCTGATCCGGGCAAGTTGCTTCAGACCTCGCTCTTTACGGGTGCCGCCACCTATAGCTATCCTATTCAAGTGCCTCCGGGCACGAATGGTCTCGTTCCTGACTTGACTGTTTTCTATCATAGTCAGAAGACGCAGGATGTGCCGACGCTTTTCGGCACGGCGTGGGAC
>SBBD01000013.1 GCA_005239845.1 archaeon
CCCGTTTCGCGTGGAAAGGCGCTGCTCATGTTTTATTCTTCCTCGCCAAAGGTTACTATATAGTTTTGTGCCAAATTCGGCACTACAATGCCAACTTTCAGAAGGAATCTAGCCAACGGCTTGGCCTCCGACCAAGGCGCTTTAGTGGAAGCAGCGGCGCCCTTACCTTAACCATAAGTATGTTCGTCGCGGCGCTGGAAGTCAAGCACTTGGATTTTCTTTGCTTTCCAGTCCACGAAATACTTGAGGTGGAAGCTGGACAGGCGGACGCGGTAAAAACCGTCGCTGCCGGAAAGCTTGGTTAAGTCGTAGCGCTTTGCCGGAACCGGCTCGGTTTGCAGTACCCCGACAAGATCATGCATTCTTTGCCTGATTTTCGCGTCCGTCTTACGGATGGCCTTTAGGGCGCGGGGGTGAATCTCCACGGAAAACAAGGAAAGCACCTAAATAATTAGAAGAGGCCTTTCGTGTAGGCGACGGCTTTCCCCGAATCCATCTCGGCCTTTATCCTGCGCAGCCTCGCCAACTCCTTGGCGCTAACGCTTTCTTCTGAAATCAGGCTCAAGAGCAACGCGTTATTCTTCTCCACTTCCTCCTGCAAGTTCCTCACTTTCCGGTACAACAGGCCGACGTTGACTTCCATCCAAATCCACCTAAGTAGCATTGGAAACCGCGATATTTAAAACGAACCCGCCTAGGGAATCGCGACATTTTCCTGGTTTCATTCGAGAAAATAAGATGATTTATACCTTAGCTTTTTCTTCAGGGTGGCTGCCATACGCACGACTGTTCGCGGGAAGGGATTATTATTCCTTTTCCGCGTGGTTTCGTGAGGTGATTTTCTGCATGCCTAACGCCTCCTCCAACCCTCATGCCATCATGGAAACGACTCTTGGAACCATTGAGGTCGAGCTTTTCCAGGACAAGGCCCCCAAGACCGTGGCCAACTTCGTTTCGCTGGTGAAGAAAAAATTTTATGACGGTTTGACGTTTCACCGTGTGATTCCGGGCTTCATGATCCAAGGCGGCTGTCCAAACGGAAACGGCACGGGCGGGCCCGGCTACGAGATTAAGGACGAGTTCGGCCCCGGCTTGAAACACGATAGCGAAGGCATTCTTTCCATGGCCAACGCAGGCCCCAACACGGGCGGCAGCCAGTTCTTCATCATTCTTGCCGCGACGCCTTGGCTTGATGGGCATCATGCGGTTTTCGGAAAGGCAGTGAAGGGAATGGAGGTCGTGCAGAAGATTGCGTTAGTGAAAAGGGACGGAAATGATCGGCCGCTTACTCCAGTAATCATGAAAACGGTTACGATTGTTTGAAATGGCGAACGAGTAGGATAAGAGGGAACGGAAGAGTAGTTAATTGGTAGGAGGTTTTGTAATGGTGAAGCGCATCTTGCTTGCAAGGCACGCGGAGACCACGAGCAATAGGGACTGGATTTTCCAAGGCCAGACGGACTCGCCCTTGACGGCTTTGGGGAGGAGACAGGCGAAAGCCCTCGGGGAAGCCATCTCCATTTATCAGCCTGACTCTGTTTTTTGTTCCGATTTGGGGAGGGCAAAAGAGACGCTTCGAGGGATGGGGTTGCCGAGGACTACGCGCCTCTTTTACTCTAGTCTATTGCGGGAAAAGTCGTATGGGGTCCTGGAGGGCGTGCCTTGGAAGCGCGTGAATGGATGGCGGGAATACCACGCGGATCCCTACAAGAGCGCGGAAGGCGGGGAAAGCATGCTGGACGTGGCCAAGCGCCTGTTGCCCTTCTTCCGGAAAATCCAGCAGCGCCGCGAGGAAACCGTCCTCATCGTGACGCACCACAACCCGCTCGCCGTTCTCTTGTGTGACTTCTTGGGCATGCATTACAAGGAATGGAGGCGGTTCAAGCTCAGCCTTGCCGGGGTTTCGGAAGTCGTGTTCGAGGAAGGCCTTTGGAGGGTCGCAAAACTGAACGAGACCGGGCATTTGGGAGACCTCAAGAGCGTCGGCTAATTGGCTCAAGGAACTCTAGTTGTTGGACTTGGCGGTCCAGAAGGCCCAGGCCACCACGGCAAGGGCCAGCACGAAGAACACGGCAGCGTACTGTTGGTAAAGCCCGGCAATGCGGGTCTTGGCCATGCTGAGGACGCTTTCGAGCCTGTCTTTGGCTACGACCAACGTTTGCGCGGACTCCTCGTCTTTTCCTTGTTCCTCCAATTGCTTGGCTTCCTCCACGAGGCGCTGTACGTCCTGCAAGTCGGTGGAAGGCATCTGCACGCTGAGCTGGCTGACCAAGTAGCTCATGCTGTAGAGTTCCAGCTTGAGGGCCGATACGCTGCGCGTGACGGGCGGCGCCGGAGTAGGAGTGAGAACGATCCCGGGCACGCGGATGCCAATGCCCGCCTCGTCGAACTGCCGCTGCAGTTCCTGGCGTTCCCGTTGCGAGGGCACGGCTTTGCCGCTGACCGGTAATTTCCCGCAGCCCGTCGGTTCTGGGGCGTTCTGGAAAGTATAGGCTATTAACTGTTCAACGTCTAGTACATCGATTACTCCATTTCCGTCCACGTCCGCACTTTCTAAGACGATGGGCGCTTTTCCTTCACGGAAGACATAGTCAACGAGTAGCACGACGTCGAAAATGTTGATGACGCCGTCGTTATTCAAATCGCCGCAAATATATCCTTCACCGAAAAATTGGCTCTCCAATTGCAGGGTCAGCGCCATGGCGTAGCCACTGTTCGAGATGTTGGAAATGTTGACCCCCGTCTTCTGTCCAGCATAATTGTGGGAACTCGGGGTGCTGACGGCGTTAAAGAAGCGGTTGTTCGTGCTTCCAGGGTAAGGGTCTCCTGCGTTTCCTTGGTTTATGTTTCTTTCGAGTTCCCAGAGGCCGTCCGCTTGTTCCAAGGCTACTTTGTAGTGCCCGCTGGCGTTATAGCCCGGATACCACTCTCTGGTGTTTGAACCCTGCGCTTCGTCCACATGCCAGATGAGGAGGCCGCTTCCAGGAAGCGCTGCGTCATACCCTATTTTTTGCCTGTTTTCGATCATGAAGTATTCTCTGGAAGGCGTGTTGTTCAAAGGAATGCGATAAATGGCGTCTCCCGAGGTTTCCGCATTCAAGAGCTGCACCGTGCCGGAAGTGGTAAGGTTGTTGGCAGGCGTGAATCCCAAGAATTTTTTGCTCCAGGCATCAAAGTGGGCGGGCGAGCTTCCCAGCCTTCCGTTCCACGAGCCTCCAGCCATGACGCTCCATCGCCCAACACCTCGCGAGCTATGGTCCACATCATACAAGTCCGGCAAGCCGAAGTTGTGGCCGAACTCGTGGGCGTAGACTCCAATCGTCATGTCGTTGGGGTTGATCCAGTATTCGGGTTCCGTGTCATAATCCGAAATGTTGACGCCATCCCGTTTTCTGGGAGTGATTCCCCACTTATGAGACCAGATGTCGTTAACGCTTCCGCTGAGTTCGGCGCCCCGTCCCGCGTGCACTACCGTGATGCCCTCTACTCTTCCGTCGCCGTCGTTGTCATAATCCGCAAAATTGATGAAGGGGTCCACGATGTCCACGAGGTCTTCGACGAGCTTTTGCGTGTTTTGCGGATAACTTCCCATACCGTAGACATTATTCGTGTAGTACGCGAGTGTTTGGGGCGCACGCTTCCACCCCAGCGAGGAAGGCAGGTTCACGGTAATCAAGTCGAGCTGGCCGTACGAGTTTTCCAAGTAGAACATCCTGACCGAGGAAGTCAAGTTTGTGAAAATGAGGCTGTCAAAGAAGGGCGGGTTTACTTTGGCGGGCTTGTCGGGGAAGTCGACGAGGAGGACGAGCTTGCGGAAGGTTCGAGTGATAGTTCCCGCTTTAGTGGAAAAGCCTGCGCGCAGCTTTCCGAGTTCCAACTTCTGGGATGGCGCGTCGATTCCTGCGTTCTGGAGTGCTTGCGGATTTGTGAACCAGAAGGGTTCAGCGACTCTTTTCTCCCCTATTTTTTCCAAGAGTTCCGGGGCAGGGGGCATGGGGTGGATGGAGGTACCCGAAACGGGTTGGAGGGAGGCGTGGATGCCGCCTCCCGTAAAAACAAGGAGCGTGAAGAGGATGACGATGGCCTTCCAGCCTGTTTTCATGCGACCTATCCTATCACTTTTTCGCCGTTTTTAAAACTATGGTTGGCTTCAGGCAGGAGTGACTCCTCGGCTTTTAGCGCTCTACTGCAGTTTTTTGGAAGCCGTTCCAGGAAACGAATCGGGTTCCATGGGGGCCATCGCGTGAATAGTAATCCATTTAAGGCGTCCCCGCCTTTAGCCTGCTGTCTCAAGAAAAGGGGTTCGCGTGCGAATAAGCTATAGACGCCAAGGTTCTTTCATTTTTTTGGCTTTTTTGCTGGCAAGCCTAGCATTCCAAACCTCGGAAGCCAAGGAAATCAATGCTTCGGGGGCCGACGGCCTTGTTGCGTACGTGCCCACGCTTCCCGGCAACGTCGTCTTTTACCGCACGTGGAGCAATGACAACAAGAACTTCAGCGATCAAGCGAGCACCATCAATTCTCTTACAAACAACGTGATGTGGGCCAACGTTCGGGCCAACCACGAGCGCGACGAGTTTTTGATGAGCACGTTTACGTCGGGCACGCTCCGCATTCACACTCAAGTCTTCAATGGGACCGGGTGGAACAACCTGACGCAGCATACTGCTACTGCGGAAAACGCGGCGCAACGGCAGGTGGATGCGGCCTACGAAGACCTGTCGGGGGATGCCTTGATTGTCTTCGAGAACTCGAGCACTGCCGACGACGTGTTCGCCTTCACAATATGGAACGGCACCGCTTACGCCTCTCCACGCCCCTATCACCGAGGCTCGAGCGCGGAAATCAGGTGGATTCGCTTAGTGCCAAAACCCGCTTCCGACGACATCATGCTAATCCTTTTGGACAACCAGTTGGACATGCACGCCGTCTTGTGGAACGGGACGGACTTTGACGCGAGCACGGCCTTGAACTTGACCACGGTAGCCTCTACGTTCACGGAAGAACAGTTCGACTTTTCGTGGGAAAGCCTCAGCGGCGACGGCTTGATGGTTTACGGCGTCTCCACGCCAGGAATCAGCTGGGCTTTCCGCACCTACGACGCTTCCACGAAGCTGTGGAGCAGCCAAGGCACGTTTTTCACGCTCAACGGCGGAGCTCCCCGTTTCACGAGGCTGTGCAGCGACCCCAACTCCGATTACGTGGGCGCCATTTTCTACGACACCACCAGTGACGTCAACGTGCGCATGTGGGATGGCGAACTCGTCCAAAACGCCCCCGCTCCTCCTTCCGAGGATGCGACGACGGAGGCGAGCGCGAGCGCCAGGCATGCGAACTGCCAGTGGGTGGCTTCGGGAGCCTATGCGGCTTTCGTGTTCGTGGACGCCGTCAACTTTACGACTTTGACGTATGTGAATTTCACGCAAAGCCCCGATGCTTGGTCCGTATCGAACTTGGAGTTGGCTGCTGAAACGAGTGCCGTGGGATCCAACCGCATCCGTGCGGTGGATTTCGTGTCCAATCCCGTGACGGATGAAATCATGGCGGTTACGCTGGACATTAATGAAAATGCGAGGGCCGTCCGGTGGAACGCCACGGGCTGGATATTGCCTCCTGCAGGCAACATTCCTTTGGAGGCCACGACCGAATGCTTAGATGGCCAGACGGGTTGCGCGGGCTTCGACTGGTTCCGTTATGACCCGGCGCCCAACGTCACCATCGAGTCTCCCCTTAACGGCACGAATTTTGCCGCCAACGCGCTCGCTGCATTCAATGTCAGCGTGCGGGACAACGTGAACTCTTCTTTTGCCATGGCAAACATCACGCTTCCCAACGGTACGCTAGTGCAACTCCCCTTATCCAAATTCAATTCCACGTACTTCAATGCCAGCTTTTCGCAAACCGGATTGAACGGCACCTACACTTTTGTGATCATTGCCAATGACAGCGTGGGCCTCAAGAGCCACCAAAACCTCAATACGAGCCAGCAAGGAAATTTCACGGTAGCTGATTTCGTTGCTCCCAACGTGACTCTCATTCTCCCAACGGCCGGGCAGGCCTTCAACCAAAGCAACGCCGTAAACATCACTGCAAATGTCTCGGACAACGTCGCCCTGCATCGCGTGATAGCCAACGTGACGCTCCCCAATGCCAGCGTCGAGCAACTGAACCTGACCACTTCAGGCGGCATTACCTATACGGCCAACTTCACGAACACGGGAACGTCAGGCAACTATTCGGTTCGCATCCACGCCAACGACACTTCCGGAAACCTGAACGGCACGCAAACCGTCAACTTTTCTGTCGGGGACGCCACCCCGCCTCGCGTGGCCGACCTAACTCCAGCAGAAGGCAGCGCGCATGCGGCCAACACCACGATTCCGCTCACCGCAAACGTTTCAGATGAAGTGAACCTTTCCTCGGTGAGGGCCAACGTCACCCTTCCCAACAGTACCATCCTCCAGCTTCTCATGACGGACGTGGACTTGAACGGCACGTTCGAAGCCAACCTTACCGTTACTCCCTTGATGGGAAATTATTCTTTCCGCCTCATCGCCAACGACACGTCCAACAACGTCAACAGCTCGTTGGCAAGAAACTTCAGCGTGGGCGACGTCGTCTTTCCCAGCGTATTAATCAGCGCTCCCGCCAACCTCTCCAACTCCTCCAATTCCACGCAACAGTTCACTTTTACTGCAACCGACAACGCCGCTTCCACGTTGAACTGTTCCCTGTACCTCAACGGGGCGGCAAGCCAAAGCAATTCCACGGTCTTCAACAACACGCCCACGACGTTCGAGGCAACGGGGCTCTCCGACGGAAGCCACTCGTGGAACGTGAGCTGCAGCGACGCGCTCCCAAACACGAATACGACGCTCACCCGAATCGTGAACGTGGACACGAAGGCGCCCAACTTTGTTTCGCTGGATACGTTTCCAGCAGATGAACAAGCGTTGGATCCCAACGTTCAAATCAACGTGACCGCCAACCTCACGGACAACGTGACGGCTCCCCACACCGTGTTTTTGCAGCGGAAGCTCTCCAACGAAACCAATTATACGAACCAGTCCATGGCCTACAATGCTTCTTCCGGGTTGTTTGAAGCCAACTTCACTCCTTCCCTCAACGGCACCTACGAGTTGCGGTTGTGGGCCAATGATACGGTGGGGAACGGCAACTTCAGCAACGGCGCAAACCGGAGCGTGCAACTTGACTCCAACTGGACTCGCAGCCCTGCGGCTTTCGCGCCCGTGGGCGGCGGCTTCAACGCTTCCGTCCACATCGGGAACCTCACCCTCAACAACACGGCCGACGTTTCCCTCAACTTCACGGTGTCCTCCGATTTTGCCAACGTGAGCTTCAACGAGACTTTTCCCCTCAACATTTCTGCCAACACGGTGAAACAAGTGCGGGTCAACGCTTCCACCAACAGCACTCCCGGCGCCATTTCCATCCTTCTTACCATCTCTTCCTCGAGCGAGGGAGTTCCTTCGACGCTCACGACCAGCGCTTCCGTGGTCGTAGCTGAAGACGCCTTCCTTTCCGCCACGGTCACCAGCGCTCCCACTAGCGTGAGGCGGGGCGACACGGGCGTTGAAATCGTCACGAAAATAAAGAACGTGGGAAGCAAGAACGCCTCGAACGTCACGCTGTACACGGGAATTCCTCCCGAGTGGACGCTTACTTTCGGCAGCCTCACGCTGTTCTTGTCCGAGTTGAACGTCTCAGAGGAGGAAACCAACATCGTCCAGGCAACTATTCCCTCCAACGCCACGCTGGGGACGCAGTTCGTCTACGCCAACGCGACCGGCTCTAACTTTACGGGAACGAACCTGGAGACATTGAGCGCGGTCCTCAACGGCAGTGCTTCCGTCGTGGTATTGGAAGCGACGGCCCCCCTCGGAACCTCCCCGGCTCCCTCCTCCAGCGGGACCGGAAGCTCCGGAACAACCTCGGGATCGACGTCCAGCCAAAGCGTGGCCACGGCCTCGAAGCCCGAGTCGAAGCTGCAAGAAAAACTCAAATCCTCCTTCATTGAGTCCAACGATACGGTGCGCGTAACGCGGGGCACCCAAATCGCTTTTCCATTAAAAGTCAGGAACCCGTTCGCCAACGTCTCCTTGCAAAACATTTCGTTGTTCGTGGAAGGCCCGCTGGCGCAATTCATTTCCTACTCTCCCGAATCCTTGCATGAAATTCGGTACGGGGAAGAAAAAAGCTTTGAAGTAGTAGTTCGCGCGCCTGCCTACCAAGAAAAGGAGGCGTTCGAGGTCACGTTTTTCATTCGAGGAAAAGCGGTTTCGGAAGGAGAGGAAGTCGAGTTTGTCGAAAGGAGGGTGGTAACGGTTTTCATCACTTTCTTCACGCGCGTGGAAGTCACTCAGTCCAAACTCGAGGCCGAGCAAGCCATTCGAGACATGGAAAAGGCAGGCTTTTCCGCAAGACAGGCCCGCGCCTATTTCGAGGAGCTCGAGAAAGCCCTGGCGGAAGAGGACTTTGATAGGGCAGAAGACTTGAAAAACCTCATCCTCGCGCTCCGCAACGACGCCGTGGAAGCTTCCCGCCTCATTCAGGAAGTGAGGCAGGCGGTGGAACGGGGAACGAGGCAGGGGTTTGACGTGAGCGAGGCGAAAAAGCTGTTGGCGTTGGCGGAGGCCGCCTTTGCCTCGGAAGACTATGAGACGGCCAAGGAGCGGGCCCGGCAAGCGTTGCTCGTTGCAGGCATCGAGGCCAGCGGCGCCAACGTGTTCGGCTTCCTCGTGCAGTACTGGCCCTTTGTGGGAATATTTTTAGCCGGCGTCGGAATCTTCGCTGTCATTGCCTACCAACGCGAGCAGGCCCGCAGGCTCCATGAACGCTTGGACGCCTTGGCGAAAGAGGAACTGCAAGTGTTTTCGTTGATGCGGGAGGCTCAGGACAAGTGCTTCAAGAAACAGCTCCTCAGCCTTTCCGACTACTATTCCGTGATGCACAAGCTGGAGAAGCGGCTGGAAGGCCTGCACCGCGAAAGGAGCAAGCTTCGCAGGAAGCGGCTCCTCCTTTCCACTCCCGAGCAAGAGTTGGAGCAGCTTGCGAAGGAAAAGGCGCACCTGTTGCGGCTGCTGCAGTCCGTGCAGGAAATGCGGTTCGTGAAGCGGAAACTGGGCCAGGAAAAGTACGAGGGCACGAGGAACGCCTGCATTTCCATGCTCAATGAGGTCGAGGAAGAATTGGCTGTTTTGACGGCGAGCTTGCGTTCGGGAAAAAGGAGCGGCAAAGACGAGGGGCTGAAGCTTTTGCAACACCAACGGGGAATGCCATGAAACATCTTGTGCCTGTTTTCTTGTGCTTTTTGTTGCTGTTTTCCGTTTTTACGGAAGGGCAAAGTGAGACAAACAAGCTGGAAGGGGAAGCGGAACTGGCGCTCATCGAGGCGGAAGTCGTCCTCCAGGAAATGAGGCAGCAGGGCATGGGCACCGCTTACGCGGACGATTTGCTGCTCCAGGCCCGCCAGGCTTTTGAAGGAGAAGACTTGGAACTGGCGTTGACAAGAGCGAAATACTTGAACCAGACCGGACAGGAAGAGGAAGCCCGAGCACTCCTGCAGCAAGTCGTTGACGCCCAACGGACGGGAAGCAAGCTGAATCCCGACTACAAGACGGCGCTCTTGAAGGTCCGCCAAATCCAGGAAAGGAAAAAAGAGGCGTACGCCCTCCGCGACCAGTTGCAGGAAGTTAACCTAACGTTAAACGAATTGGAAGGAAGCCCCTTCGACCTCTCGGAAAGCCATCGTTCTTTCCAGCTTGCCGAAGAAAGCTTCAAGCTCGAGCGCTTTCCGGAGACGCGCACGTACCTGAACCAAACCCTGCAAAACATTCATGCCGCGAAAGCGGAATATTCCGTGTTGAACGCGTTGCTGAAGGCCTCCCGCAACAACGTGGAATCCTTCGTGAAAGAGAACGGCTATGCCCTTCTCGCCGCCTTTTTCGCGCTCAGCGTTCTCGGCTACCTTTCCTACCGCGTGCTTCGAAAGCGGCGTTTGGAGGAACGCGTCCGCTTCTTGAAGAAAGAGGTTGCCGTGCTTCAGGAACTCCTCAAGCGCATCCAGGAAGACTTTTACTTAAACCACGCCATCTCGAGGCAAGTGTACGAGCTGCGGAAGGAACAGTACCAGCGCAAACTCTTAAAAATCAAGTCCGAGTTACCCGTTATGGAAAAACAACTGAAACGCTTCCTCTAAGTGTGAGCAGGAAAAGGCAAGAAAGGCGATGGGTAGGGGCTCCATAATCCTCTGGCGTGTTTGGGGCAAGGTGTTTTCATGAGGAGAACAAAAAAACGCAACAAAAAAGCCGTCAGGACGAAACCCTTTTTGAGGCCACAAGAGCGTCCGTGGATTCGCACGGGCATTGCCGGGTTTGACGAGTTGCTTGACCAAGGCATTCCCCGGGGCGCTTCCGTTCTTGTTACGGGAGGCGCGGGTTCCGGGAAGACCATTTTCTGCCTCCAACTCGCCCATTCTTTGGCACGGCAAGGATTGACGTGCCTGTACATGAGCCTCGAGGAATCCGAAGAGCGTTTGGTGGAACACATGCGGGACTTTGGCTGGCATCCCGAGGCTTTGCAAGGGGGCCGCCTGCTCGTCAAGCGCTTCAACTTGTTTGACGTGACGACGCAGGTGGACGCCATGCTGGAAAAGGCGCGGGGGGAGCTGTTGATCGACTTGGATCCCCTGCTTTCCTCGCAGCTTCCGGCGGGCTTCAAGCCGGACGTGGTGGTGCTGGATTCCCTTTCTGCGGTGGCGGCCGCGTTTACGGGAAAACCCGAGGCCTACCGGGCCTACTTGGAGCAATTGTTCCGCATTTTAGAGAAAATGAGGGCCACGTCCTTCCTCGTCGTGGAA
>SBBD01000101.1 GCA_005239845.1 archaeon
GAAAAAACGCGCCCGCTTGCTTCCCGAACCTTTTCCCCGTCAAACTCCTTCTTTTTCCCGAACCCTACGGCTACCAGTTTCTTCCAAGGCGTCTTGGCGCGCTGGGCAAACAACTGCCCCTTCTTTCCCTCGAACTCCTTGCTTTTCAGGGCGGCCTGCAACTGCCCTTCAATCATGCGGTCCAAAATAGCGTACGTGGGAGGCAAGGATTCCCCTTCGAAAAGGCCTATCACCAGCGCATCGCACTCGACTTCAGGGCTATACACGTGCACGGAAAGCTTCATGAGCATGCTCACCCGGATGCTTCCATAAACTGCAGCCGTATTTAAAGGGGTTGCGTAAACCCCAGGCAGGGTACGAATGGAAGAATGGGGTTTCGTGAGGTTTAGAGAATAGCGGTTAGAGGGTGCTTAAAGCCCTGTTCTTGTGCTTTCCGTGCAAGTACAAGGCCTGCAGGAATGGGCCGTAGTTTTCCGCGAACGCCACAGCGACGGCTCTTGCCCGCAGCGGATTCATGAACCGCATGGCCGCGCGCTGCGTGGCGGCTTGCACGGCAAAACGCGTGTTTTCAACGAGCTTTTTCCACTGCCTGCCCTCTCGAACGCTGGCCGGGCCATGCTTGGAATGCATGCGGAGCTTGAAGAGACGATGAATCAAGGGGCTGCGGTAGACGCTTTTCGTGAACGCTTCCATGCGCGAGGGAGGCAGGGTGCACAGGCCGGCTTCCACCAAGTACGCGCGTTCCCCCTCGGAAGACATGGTTTCCAGCCGTTGAAGGGCTTCCCTGGCGATGGCCGGGTTCCTTCCCAAAACGCCCCAAACGGCTGCCCTCCAGCAGTGTACGATGGGGTCTACGAACTTGGCGACAAACAAGTGCCTCTGCGCCGCCCGCGTGTGCATCTCCAACGGCTTGAAGGAAGGATGTTCCATGAGAACGAGGAAGAAAAAGGCAAATAAAAGGGTTTGCCTCTCATTAATTCAATAAGAGTTTTGTAAAAAGGGCGACCGCATACGATGGCCGAAAGACCTAGACTGGCTAGAATGTTGGCATCTTCAAGAGAACCCATCGTCCTTTCAGGGCCCTATGGCTCCTATGCAGCAGAAAGAATGGCTGCACGCATATCGGCAAACCCCCAAGGCGCCCTGCATACACCGTTTGACCAGATTATCGGAGTAGGATTGGCGCTTTTTAGCGCCCACGGCCGCCAGAAGTAGAAGATAAGAACGGGCCATAGCCTTTCCCCTACGGATGAAGCAGAGAGGCAACCGATTGCTTAAAAAAGGTGTCTTTGGATAACTTTTTCTCTCGTGCTTTAGCGTTCCAAGGCTATAGCTTGAATTGTAAACAGGTCGAATTAATGCTCAGAATCAAGGGATAGTGAGGAATTGGTTTTATGGCAAGACGCATCAAGTCCAAGAAGACGAAGCACTACGGCAACCGTACTTTTGGAAAGGGAAACAAGAAGAACCGCCGAGGAAAAGGAAGCAAGGGCGGCACGGGAAGGGGAGGCTACCACAAGCAGAAGTGGATGCAAACGTTGAAAAGAGAGGGAACGACGCAGACGCAGCCCGGCTTTATCAACCAAGCCCGCAGGAACGTGGAGGAAATGCCGCTTTCAAGGCTGGGGGAACAAATTGCTAAAGGGAAATTCCAGCAACAGGAGGGAGCGTACAGCATCGACTTGACTGAAAAGCACAAACGCGTCAAGGTGCTGGGGAACGGCGAATTTTCCTTTAAAGCAAACGTGAAGGCCAACGCCTTCTCCGCCAGCGCCAAGGAAAAAATTGAGAAGGCGGGAGGAAGTGTCCTCGTCGCACAATAAAAAAAGCAATTAGGGCAAGGAGGGGAACCGAAATTCGGGGCCAAGGGGGGTGCCCTATACGGTAAACGCTTTTATACTCTGTTTTCGAAAAGCATGGAAACAAGCTGAAGCAGCATGGGAGTCCTGCAGGCACTCAAGCCAATCATTGACAACCTCCCGGAAGTGCAAGCCCCCCTGCGGACGCCGGCGCTGAAAGAGAAACTCCTGTGGACGGGAGCCGTGCTGCTGCTGTTCTTCATCATGGGACAGATTTACCCCATAGGCGTAGACACGTCAAGGCTCGTGAGCTTCGAACGCCTGGAAATCCTGTTGGGAAGCAAGACGGGCACCCTCATCACGACAGGAATCGGGCCCATCGTGCTGGCCAGCATCTTCCTGCAACTCGCCGTAGGAGCCAAACTCATCAATATTGACTTGTCGCAGCAGGAAAACAAGAAGCTCTTCCAAGGAGTGCAAAAACTGTTGGCGGTAGCGCTCAGCTTGGTGGAAGGGTTCATTTACTCGAAAAGCATCGTGGCGGCGACGGATGCGGCTACTCCGGCGCTGTATGCGGCCAACGCGATTCTGGGAATCATTACGCCCGGACAACTGGCGGTGGCCTTGCAGTTGACCCTCGGGTCCATCTTCTTGTTGTACATGGACGAAGTGGCGCAAAAGTACGGCATCGGGTCCGGAATTTCGCTGTTCATCGCGGCGGGAGTCACGCAGGCCGTATTCATCGGGGCGTTCAGCATCGCCTCGTCCGGAACGGAAGTGGCGGGCTTGATCCCGAACGCCATCCTGCAAGTGTTCCAAGGAAACGTGGCGGTCGCGTTCTGGGCGCTCATGCCCATCCTGTTTACCATCCTCGTGTTTTTGGTGGTCGTGTACGCGGAAGGCATGCGCATCGAGCTTCCGTTGGCGTACGGAGGGGCTAGAGGGCTTGGGGCGCGCTATCCCATCAAGTTTTTGTACGTTTCCAACATTCCCGTAATCTTGGCGTCCGCCGTCCTCCTGAATGTTCAGGTGTTCGGCCTCTTCCTCTTCAACGCAGGAATTCCCATCCTCGGGAACTATCAGCAAAACCAGGCGGTGGACGGGCTCGCCTATTACACGACGGCGCTGCCTTCGCCCTTGCTGATTACGGGAGGCTATCCGGCCTACTTGTCTTTTATTGCCCAACCCCAAGAAATACTGCACGTTCTCGTGTACGGAATCGCGTTGGTGCTGCTTTGCGTCGTCTTCGGCTGGTTCTGGATTGAGAGCACGGGCATGGGCGCCTCTTCGGTAGCGAAGCAGCTGGAAAAGACCGGGATGCAGATTCCTGGCTTTAGGCAAGACCCCAGAGTAACGGAAAGGATTTTGAACCGGTATATCCCCGTCATTACGGTGCTCGGCAGTTTGTTCGTCGGCATTCTGGCATGGTTTGCCGACATCACGGGAGCGCTGGGAACGGGCACTGGAATTCTGCTGACAGTAGGAATTCTCTACCGGTTCTACGAGGACTTGGCGCGACAGCAAGTGTTCGAACTATATCCGCAACTCGGAAAAATCGTGAACAGGTGAACAACGTGGTTTTTGGAACACAGGATGCATGGGTCATTTTTGCTGCTGCCGCCGTTTTTTCTCTCCTCGTCAATTTTGCGAACCGCAAGATGGGCATCAAGCAGCGCACGAACGAGCTGCAAAGCGAAGTGAACAGCTTCCAGAAAGCCTACCAGGATGCCGTCAAGCGCAACGACGAAGCGGAAATGGAAAGGCTGAAGAAGCAGGAACCCGACGTCATGAAAAAAATGCAGGAAATGATGTTCCTGCCCTTCAAGAGCATGGTCGTCGTCATCCCCTTGTTTGCCGTCATCATCTGGCTGGTGGAATCCCAGTTCGGCAAGTTTACCATCGAGCTCCCGATCGCCTTGCACTTGAACGGCAACGAACTGTTCGGCTTGAACGTGTTCCACTCGAGCACGTACGGCCCGAAAGGATTCTTCATCGTATCGTCGCTGGTGTGCGGAATAATCGTTGAGGCGGTCACGAACCGATTGTTCAAAAGGAAATGAGGGAAATAAATGGTCTCGCCCAGATTCAGAAGCCAAAGCAAGAAAAAGCACGTGCGGAGGACGCCGGGGAGGCGTATCGC
>SBBD01000053.1 GCA_005239845.1 archaeon
CAAGGAAGCGGAAGGCGGATGCGGAAGTGCAGCTGAAAGCGTGCGAGCTCGAACTGCAAAACCTGGAACGGACCAGCAGGGAAACTGAAGAAAAGACGAGGAGTGTGAAAAGTGCTGCCGCCTCGCTGAAGAAAGAGTTGAAGGAGTCCCACGACCGCCTCCAAAAGCTGGAAGAAGACCGCTCGGCCCTCGTGCGCAGGCTTTCCGATCTCAACATCGCTTCGCTCGAGGCAAAATCGAAGATTGACGTGGAAAAAGAACAGCGGTTCGGCCTAGAGCTGAAAGAGAAGGAAAAACGCGTTTCCGACCTCAAGTTTTCGCTCAGCGACTATTCCCACCAGCTCGAAAGCCTGCAGGCGCAGCTCAAGGCGTTTGAACGGGAATACGAAGGCTTGCGGAAGTCCGAGGAGGAACTTGTGAAGCAGCAGGAGGAAGCGAAGCGCGTCCGCAAGGAATGCAAGGAAACGGTTTCGAAGGACGAGGCCTTGCTGAAGGAAAAGCTGGAGGCGCTGAAAGGATTATCCACCGCCATGCAGGGCCTTTTTGAGGAAAGGGAAAAAATCGAGGCCTACGTGTATCAACTCGCCAACCAGAAGGGAAAACTGGAGTTCGAGAGGGAAAAGGTTACCGGAGAACTGCAGAAAAAGGAAGTGGCGAAAGCCGTTGCCGAAACCAACCTGGCGAACCTGAAGGCGGAGTACGAGCCCTTCAAGGACGCCAAATTGCTAGAAATCCAGGATAAGCCCAAACTCGTCCTGCTTTCGCGTCAGGCGGAAGAGGAAATGCAGAGGCTTGGGAACGTGAACTTGAAGGCGCTCGAGGAGTACGAGGGCAGGGCCAAGGATTTGGAGGCGCAACAGGAAAAAGTGAGGCAGCTAGCCAACGAAAAACAAGCCGTCCTCACCATGATACAGGAAATCGAGGGCAAGAAGATCGCCACGTTCATGCGCTCCTTTACCCACGTCAACGACTCCTTCCAGAAACTTTTCGGGCAGATTTTCAACGGCTCGGGCTCTTTGGTGCTCGAGAATCCTGCCAGTCCCTTCGAAGGCGGCCTCACCATCAAGGCCCAACTGGAGGGCAAGCCCGTCAAGTACCTGGAGCTTATGTCGGGAGGGGAAAAGTCGCTGATTGCCGTGCTCTTCCTCTTTGCCATCCAGAGCTATTCGCCTTCCAGCGTCTACATCCTCGACGAGGCGGACGCGGCGCTTGACCAGCAGAACTCCCTCAAGCTTGCGGAGCTCTTGAAGCAGCTCTCGAAGACCACACAGTTCATCGTGGTGACGCACAACCCCATCGTGTACAAGCACGCGGAAGCGCTCGTGGGGGTGGCGATGACGAAGCAGGGCTCGCGGCTCGTGGAAGTGCAGTTGAACGAGGAAGGCAAGGAAGCGGCAACGAAAGCTATTTAAATGAAACGAGGGGAATAGCTGATAGTCGTTTGAAGGTTCTTAGGTGACCCCGAATGGTCAAATACGCTATTGCTAAACAACTTGCAGGCAAACGTGTCATTACCACGGACGGCGAGGAACTGGGCCGCGTCGTGGACTTGTACGTGAACGAGCTTACCGGAAAACTGGATTCCGTGCTCGTCGAGCCCAACCCGGACTCTGCCATCGCCTTGCGCGCGAAAAAGGAAGGCGGCGGCATGGTCACCATTCCGTACTCCGCCGTGCTGGACGTCAAGGACGTCATGGTTGTCGATCGAAGAAACCTCGGCTAAGCCCGCGTTTTTTAACTATTTTTTTCTAGAACTCTTTTTCCGCTATTTTCAGCACGTCCAGCAAGTCCCCGCTTTCCACGACATAAGAAGCCTTCTTTTTCACTTGCGGGGGCGCAAACCCAAACGAAACGCTTACCCTTGCTAACGGGAACATTTTTTCATCCGCCGCTCCGTCCCCCACGACGAACGTCTCTTTTTTCCCTATCCCTAACCGTTTCTGCCACTTCTTCAGTATTTCTCTCTTGTTTCCCTTTACGTTCGCCAACGCTTTTCCCGTCAACTTTCCGTTCCGCACCTGCAAATGGTTGCACGCCACAAAATCAAAATGCTCGAGCCCTTCGTGCTTTTTCTGGAGTTCCCTTACGCCGATGCCAAAAGCCCCCGTAATGACCCCCAGCCTGAACCCGTGATGCCTTAGCCCTTCCGCCATCTGCTTGAATCCCTTCCTGAAATGAAAGGCGCGCGCTCTTTCCCTTGCCGCCTCTACGCTCAACCCTTTCAAGTATTTGGTCCTTCCCTGCAATTCCGTTGCCGACGTTCTTCCTCCCTTGATTGCCTTTTTTGTGAGCTTCGCCACCTCTTTTCCTTTTCCGGCAAGCGCCGCGAACTCGTCAATCATCTCTTCCTCTATTAACGTCGAGTCCAAGTCGAAAACCGCGAGCCGTGGCATTTTCATTCCCCTTTTTTCCTTCGAATCCATCGATTCACATACTTTTTCTTTTTTCCTTTTTTTCTCCACGCCATGTTTCTTTACCAATCCCCTATACTGCTTTGTTTTCCTTTCGTCTTCAAGTCCTCCTTCTCGAACCCCATGGCGCCCAGGATTTTCAGGACGGCGGGAAGCACTTGGTTGTTGATGTAATAGTCGGCGTCGTAGTCCTTCGCCTGCTCGATGATCGTCGCTTTCTCGGAAATGCTCTTGCCCTGCTTCGTGATTACGTACCCGATCGTCGTCTTCTCGTCCACCACGAGCCCGGCCTTCTGCGCCTTCAGGAACGCGCTGACTTCCGGCGAAACGATTTCGTAGCTCTTCGCCTTCTTCTTGAGTTGCGTGTAAATCACGAGGTCTTCCAGGGGAACCATGCCGCTTTTCAGTTTCTCAATCACTTCCCTCACGAGCGCCCTCGCTTTTTCCACGTTTCCTTCTGCCAGCAGGATGCGGATGACTTCCCGCTGCGTCTCTTTCGCAATTTTGCTCCAATCCCTCCGCACCAGTTCAAAACCCCGAATCTTGATTTTTCCTTCCTTGTTGATCAACGCGTATTTTTTCTTGGCTCCTTTTTCCTCTTGTTTCTTGCTCACGAAAATGCCTCTCGGGTAAAAGTCCTCGAGTTCCAGTTCCATGCTTTCCGGCAGTTCCGCATTCACCTTCTTTTGGAACTCCAAGACCTTATACTCGTTCTCCTGTTTCTCATACAACAGGAAAGCGCTGTCCGTGTCCGCGTAAAGCGGTTTGAGTCCAAACGCTTCCGCTTTCTTCAAGGTTTCCTGCACATAGTGCCTTCCCCATGCCGTCACGCTTTCCCCGCACTCCCTGGAATAATACCGGGAACGGGAATACAGCAGGTAGCCGTACGTGCTGTTGGCGAGAATCTTCAACGCCCACTGCCTTGCATCCACCGACTTGTAGGTTGGACTCTGCTCTTTCCCTTCCTTCTTCATTTGTTTCAAGCGTTCCTTGACCTTGATCCTTGCCTCCAGGACTCCTTGCAGCATTCTTGGAATGAGTCCCTTTCTTTTCCTGCAGAACCGGTGCCCTTTCGGGGAAACGAACGCCTCTTTTTCCGTGCAGCAATCGCAGTTGAGCGTGGAAGGGTCGATGTTGTGCGAGATGATGATGCTGGGGTACAAGGAGCGGTAGTCCAACACCGCCAAATACTCATAGACTCCGGGAGAAGGCAGTTGTACGAACGCGCCTTCCACCGGGTTTTCCGACCGCTGCTGCACCTCTTCATAGGAAGGCTTGTTCAGAATGAGTTCGTTGCTGTCGAAGGCTTCCCGCATGAGCAGGGATTCCACGAGCTGTCCCGGCGTTGCCCTTGCCGTGTCAAAAAGCGTGTTTCCCGTAAGACGGCTCAACTCGGTTTCGAGGGGAAGCACGTACTCGGAAAGCTGCAGGGCCGCTTCCGCGTCCACGCGGCAATACTTGAATAAGTGCCTCAGTTCCTCTTCCGTCCCCTTGTCCCAAATCTTCCAAATGTCGTACTTGTCCACTTCCTCCTTCTTTCCTCCCAAAATTTCCTTGTACGCCATTTTCAGCGTCAGGCGCTGGAGCTTCAACGCCCCGATGTAATTCAGGAGCGAAATGACGGGAAACGCGTCGAAGTGGACTCTTCCTGCAATGGAAGTATGCATCCTCAGCCCCAACTGCCTGCTGGCAGGAAGCGAACGATCCCTTCCCAAGTGCATGGCCGCCTTCGTCTTCTTCGCCCTTTCCCGCAAGTACGGCAAGTCGAACACGTCCCCGTTGTACGTGCAAAGCACGTCCGCTTTCTCTCGCTTCAACAGCCTACCGAACGCTTCCAGCATCTCTTTTTCATTCGCGTAGACGGTTATGCCTTCCGCGCTCTCTTTTTCTCGCCCCTTTTCCGCCTCCCCTCCTTTCCGTCCCTCCAACTCTTTTTCCTCTGTCTTGTCCCGCTTGCCCGCCTTCCGGTCGTAGGTTAACAGCATGCTTTCCTTTCCTTCCGCAATTCCTATCATGAGGCACGGGTCCTGTTCCGGCCTCGGCATTCCTTGCGGGTTGTGCGTCTCGATGTCGAACGCCATGAGGTTGAGCTTCATGTCGCTCTCTTCCGGCGTCTCCACGGCACGGATTTTCCGGATCTGTTTTTGCTCGCCGATTTCCGCTTCCACTCTTCCGCAAGGCGTCAGCTTCTTGTCGATCACGTACCTTTTCGTGAACGCGATGGCGTCTTCATAACACGTCCCGAACCGCTTGGCTTCCTCTCTCAACTTTGGAACCTGCGAGGGGTGTTCGCAAAAGACTTTGAACACGCGCACCTTTTTCCCCAATAACAGCCGCTCCACTACCTCTACTCTCTTGACTCGCGCTTCCCCTCCCTTCCCGAACGCCCGCAGCTGCTTCAGTCCTTCCGCAATCCTTGCCTCTTTCGCTTCATCCCGAACCTCGTTTTTTCCATTGCTTTGGCCAACGTTTTCCACGTGCACGTAAAAGTAGGGCTCGAAGTCCGCGTCGTAGGCCCGGAACGTTTTGCCGTGCTCGTCCTTCAGCAGCAAGCGGAGCATGCTCTGCTGGCTTCTCATGACGTAGTTGACATCCAGCAAAAAGGCCGTCGTCTCCATAGGTGCTCTTCAGGCAACGGAGGAATAAAAAAGGGTGCGCCGCCTCGCTTCCACTCGAAATGCGGAACGCCAACTTCGTGCGCATTTGACCTGTTGTTCGCTAGCTA
>SBBD01000147.1 GCA_005239845.1 archaeon
AAGGCGTTCTTCAAGCAATTAAAACAGGCGGGAAAGCGCGTGTTTTCCTATTACGACTACGAAAAGCATGCGTTCATCGAGCCTAAACGGATGGCAAGGCAACTGGTTTCAGGGTAAGCCGCAAGGGGACGCGTAGGCGTAGTTTTATAACGTTTCCAACCTTACTTGCGGCATGCTGGAAATCGTTGCGCTTCTTGCCGTCATTTTGTTCGCGGGCTATGTGGCCGAACGCGTATTCGCCAAAACTCGCATTCCAGACATTTTCATACTTTTATTGCTCGGTTTATTCTTGGGTCCTGCAGGAGGAATCCACCTAATTCCTGCGCTTCAAACGGTTTCTCCCCTCGCGTTGACCTCGCTCGCAGGCCTCGTGGCCGTGCTCACGCTGGTCGTCATCCTGTTTGACGCGGGCACGGGCATGAACGTGTCCGACTTGCTGAAGCAGGCGCCGTTTGCCTTTACGGGCACCATCGTCAACTTCCTGGTCACGACGGCGGCGTGCTTCCTCGCCCTTTTCATTGCAGGATGGAATTGGGTGCACGCGTTGTTGGTGGCCGTCCTGATTGCGGATACTGCAGAAGAAGTCGTGTTTCCCTTAATCGAGCGTTTGACGCTGAGGCCTTGGGTGCGCACGCTCCTCGTCTTCGAGGGAGCGTTTACGAGCACGCTCATCGGAATCGGAACGGTTTTGGTCCTCGGTGTCTTGACGGCCCAGCAAACTTCGCTGCAACAGCTGGGAAACTTTTTCCTGGGAAGCCTTTCCATTGCCTTGTTCGTGGGCGCGTTGGTTTCGTGGCTCTGGATCCACCTGCTGCTTTCCAACCAGGTCAGCACGCACCGGTACCTTTTGTCCCTTGCCGTGGCCATGGGGTTGTATGCCTTCGTTGAGGTGTTACAGGCGAATGGCGTGATTGCCGTGCTCGTGTTCGGCATCGCGTTGGGAATGGTTAAAGAGAAGCTGGAGGCGTCTCTGTTCGAGTTCCATAAGGAAATTACGTTTCTCGTAAGGTCGTTCTTCTTCGTGTATTTGGGGTACATCATTTCCTTCGAGCGGCTCACCTTCTCGTTGGTAGGCGTTTCCCTTCTTGCTTCAGGAGCCATGGTGGCGGGAAGGCTGGTGGGCTTGCAGTATATCGCGAAGACGCAGAACCCTACGAAAGCCGAGTTTGTCTTGCTGGCAGGAGCGCTTCCGGCAGGATTGGCGACGGCTGTTTTTGCTACGGTACTGCAGCGCTACGGCGTCGTCATTCCCAATTTGTCCGAATTCATTTTCCTCGTCATTTTCGAGACCATCCTTTTCAGCGTGGCCTGCACCTACTATTACGCGAATAACCAGCCCGTGGAGCAGAAAAGGCCCGTCGTAGTCCGTTCCAGCTAATTTTTTTGAGGAAAAGCAACTTACCGCTCGTAGGTTTTAGCGTTTTGGGTAAAGCCACTCACTTGAGCTGCGGTCTTTCCGGGGAATACCTCCATCTTCAGCTTCCGGTCTTCCAGCAATTGGAACAAAACTACTCCCTGCACCGTTTCCTCGCTGCGAGTCTTCAAATCCTTTACTAACGACTTCCGGTCCCAAAAGGAACCGTCAGGAGCATAATAGTCGTAGCCGACCAATTCATATTTAACGAGACCTGAACGTACGCCAAGGGTGGCGGGTTCAGGCGCGTTCCCTTTTACGGCAAACTGCTTGGAATCCTGTCCTTCGTACCCGGCAATCGAAAGCACGATGCGTTCAGGGTCAAGGTAGTCGTAGGCAATCGCTAGGTGGCCGCTCCAGTATTCTTGCACTCCGGTTCCCTTGCCGGCATAGCCGCCGGTTCCCTCCAAGAACCAGTTGCCGACGAGTTTTCCGTCGATGTCATAATCGATTTTTCCTTGCATGGGTTCCGCGGTCCGCAGGCTTTTGGCGACGAGCTTGCTCCTCACGGGTTCATTAAAGTAGTCGTACGTGTTGGGAACGTGGATTTTCCAGTCTTCCCCGGAATAGTGGCTGGGAACCACGAAACCCGGCAGCGTTATTTCTTCGTCGACCAGGTTGTAGTCGACGTTTCTCGCGTAATAACCGATGACCTCCCCCGCCCTTACGGGGATGCGCGGGTAGGCCGTCCGGCCATCGGAGAGAACGGCGGTAGCGAGTTTTTCCGCGAGCGTTTCCACGTGGATGAAGATGCTGGAAATCGTGCACGTGTGCACGATGACGACGCGGTAGTCGCGGCCTTCGGGAGCTCCAGGCATGTGGCCGATGGATTCGATGAAGCCGTCTCCAGGAGAATAAACTTCGATGTCAGCTTCCTGGTTGTCGAAGTTTTGGAAGTAATGGTGATCCACGGGCGTAACATGGCTGCCGCTCATGAGCCCTAGAGGAAGAAACAACTTCGTCTTTTCCAAGTTAACCGGAGCGTAGTCGAAGGTGGTCTTGTTGCCCTCACAAGAGCGAGGCTCATTCGAGGTCGGTTCTTGCCTTGAAAGCGTACCATTCAGCGGCTCAGTTGGCTGTCCAGAGGGTCGTTCGAACGCGAAAGGCTTTTGGCACAATGGGTTTGATGGATTGTTGTTGCAGTAGTCCTTGCAGCGTCCGTAATTGTTTTTGCAATAGTCGTTGCATTCTTCTTCGCCCGTGCAGAAGTTTCCGAGCTTTGGCACTTTCCGGATTTCCTCAAGGACCTCTTGGAGTGCCGGGTTGTAGCACTTCAAAACCTCGTGTATGACGCCGTCCATGATGGTGTCGTGGTCGTATTGGGGGTAAAAGAATTCCTTGCTGCCCGCTAGGTTGTTGTCCTGGACTTCAATGGGGTCACAGAAGGCGGCCAACGGCCCACAGTACGCTTTTAAGACGGAGTCCGTGACGGTCTTATGGTGATACACCTTCACGTTCGTTGGAGGGGAGTCAAAGGGCTCGAAACCGATGGCAATGTCTCGGAGGTATCCCTGCCTGTCCCCGAGATATTGCGCTCGGGGTCCCGTCAGGCCGTAGCCCTTGAGTGGAGAAGCTAGGGTGTGCAAGGCCACGGGGCCCGAAAAGTTGAGCTTGCTGATGGCGTGCGAGGACGTTACTCCGCCGGCGCTGGAACCGAAAATCACGAGCTCTTCAGCGTCGTGTTCGGCAAGAAATTGGTTTAGGTCCGCCAGAAACAGGCTGCTGATTTCCTGCAAGTGCTTGTTTTCATCCTGGTCGTAGATGAGGATGCCGTCTGCCTTGGGATCTTGCTCCATGAGCCGCTTTTCCTCGTTCCACACCGCTTTATCATGGTCTCCCAGGCCCATGAGCAACACGTAGGCCCTCTTCCGGATGCGATGGTCATTTTCGCAAGAAAACGTTGCTTCCCGCTCTTTCGCAGGCAGGCTCGTGGCTTCGTAGGCGGGAGGCGTCGTTCCTTGCTTGAAGCCGTCGCTCGCACCATCCGTAGTTGAGGAAGAAGGAAGTTGCTGTTGAACGCAGCCGCTCACCAGAATTGTCGTGACGAGAAAGAAGCCCAACACCCAACGTCTTGAGCCTACGTCCATGTGGTAAATAGTTTATGGGTATTAATAATGGTTGTCTTAAATCAGGCACACTCATTCCAAATTCTCGATTTTTTTGTTGCGGAAGTGAAATACGTGGTGACATTGCTCAAAGGAAAAAAAGGCGCCCTTGCAAAGCCTCATGTTTACGCTTGGGAAAAGGAATACCGTACGGGAAGGGGGCAGTGGCGAGGAACAACAAATTATGACCTGAAACTGCCGCCTGGAAGCCGCGTTTTGGAAGTAGGCTGCGGGAACGGAAAGCACCTCAGCGCCTTATTCAATAAGGGGTTTGAAGTGTATGGAATCGACGTTTCTCCTTCCGCGATAAAGTTGGCGAGGGAACGAGCGGAAGCATTCAAGGCGAAAGTGCACTTGCAGATAGGAGACGCCGCAAGCTTACCCTACGAAAACCATTTTTTTGATGCCGTTTTCTTGTTTCATGTGCTGGGACACTTGAGCGAAGAGGAAAGAAAAAAAGCTGTAAAAGAGGCATTTAGGGTTCTGAAGAAAGGCGCTGCCTGCTATTTCCGCGAATTCCACGTTTCTGATCTGCGTTTCGGGAAAGGAATCGAGGTGGAAAAGAACACGTTCCGCAAGGGCAACAATGTGTGGGTGCACTACTTTTCGGAAGAGGAAGCGAAAGGACTCTTTGAAAGAACTGGTTTTGCCCTGCAGAAGCTGCTTTTGGATTCCTACGCGCATGTTTTTAGAGGAAAAGCATTTCACAGGTGCGAAATCGAAGCCGCGTTCCAGAAACGGTTAGGCAAGCAACCCGAAGAAGTATCTGCCTTTTTTGCGGCAGAAAAAGGTGGAGAGT
>SBBD01000034.1 GCA_005239845.1 archaeon
CTGCAATAACGTCGGTTCCAGCGACTTGAAGGGCAACTTTCTCGGCGCTAGAGTCGTCATAACCGAGACGCGTGGGTGAGGCAGGATCGCTGACGTCGAAGACTCCAGTGATACTATGGATAACTCCACAGCCATACGACCCACTATAATACAATCGGTCGCCAACTACAGTAAAATCATTCGTGCGGTCGTCTTCATTGCAGGTGAAGGGAGGCCTAATCGTACTCACTTTTCGGGGGCGAATGGGATCCGCAAGACTGTACACGAAAATGTTTCCGGCAGCAGAGCCTACTCCGCCAAATCCGCCGCTTGAGGAAACATAAAGGTAATCTCCATAAATCTTAGCCTTGTTTGGATAGGCGACGCCTATTTTCGTTTCGTTGACATGAGGAAGAAGAGACACTCCGCTCGCAAAAAGGTCGTCGCGCAAGTCCACTATAGAAATGTACGAGCCATAGGGTAACCGATGGTGAGGGCCAGGGATGCTTGGATCGGCCGTAATAAGGCAAGCGTATAAGTAGTTTTGCTTGACTGCGCCGCACTTGAAAAACTCGCCGAGGGGCGCGTTGTAAGGAGGAGGAATGGAACGCGTACCTATTTTTCTCGGATTCGAGGGATCAGAAACGTCGTACGCCGTGATGTCTTGGTGTCCAACAGAGTAAAGGCGGGAAGTGGAAGGGACATGAACCAAATCGTATTGGGCGTCAATGCCGCTTTCCAAGTCGGTAACCGTGGTTTGAAGCGAGGAGGTCACCCATCCATTGCAGGTGTTCCAAAACGCATCCGTAAGCCCGTCTCTTTTCGACTTGCTCATGAAGTCTATATTATAAGTAATAACTGAATCCGCGTACAAAAAAGATGACAGGAAAAGCAGCAACCCTAGCAATGTCAGCCAGCGCATGAAAAAACCAACGATTCAAGGGTATAAAAAGGTAAGTTACGCCGCTGTCGCGCTCACTCCTCGACTTTCACGTCCACCAAATCCGCGAGCGTCAAGGTGCCGGCTTTCTTGCAGCTTAAGACGTACCATAGACGTGAGACAAAACCTTTCGGGGTAACCATTCCCCTCCCTTTTCCTCAAGCGTTAAATCGCTGCGCCCATGCAAGCGGAGCCTAGTAGCTGGCGTTCTAACAGGATAGAGGCGAAAGCATCACAAACCTTTTAAATCGTCCGGAGGTAACAAAATGGTTACTTGGGTGTTATAACTGTACAAATTGAACACATATGAAATACGAGAGCTCGCACGGAGGAGCGGGCGGAGCGTATACTCCAACCAGCAACTCGCTAACCTGATTTCGAAACCCAAAAGCATTGCGAAAGTGTATGCCTCGAGGCTGGTGCAACGGGGCTTGGCAAAGCGGATTTTGAGAGGAAGAATCTCATTTAACGAGGAGGATTACGTGATTGCGACGCAGCTCGTAGAGCCGTCCTATGTTTCTTTGTCTTCCGCCCTCCTATTCCACCACCTCATTAAGCAGGTGCCTGCGTTTGTCGAGTGCGTGAACACAAGGAACAGCAGGCGGTTAAAAAAATTGGGAATTGTTTACCACAAAGTGCCCCCTTCCCTGTTTTTCGGCTATGAAAGGCATGAAATGAAAGGGGGGTATGTATTCATTGCAGATGCCGAGAAGGCCCTGATGGACAGCGTTTATTTATGCTCATTGCCAAAAAAGGACGTTGAAGAAATCAGGACAAAAGTTAACGGTGCAAAATTGAACGCATATGTTGCAAGATACAAGGGCCGCGGAGAAAAAAAGCTGAAAAAGTGGCTGACATGATGGATAAGGATACGCTAGTCAAGATAGCCAAGCTGAACAACCTGCGCCCTTGGCAGCAGGAAAAGCATTACGTTCAGAGCCTGATTCTGATAGCGCTTTCCGAATACCCGCTCGTTTTCAAGGGAGGAACCTATTTATGGCTGTTTCACCACCTGAACAGGTTCTCCGAGGACTTGGACTTCACAAGCACGGAAAAGTTGCCTGAAGAGCTTGAAGAGGACGTATCAAATACGCTGCGATTGTTCGGGGTGGAGAATGCCATTACAACCATTTCCGAAACGGATTCCGCGTTTTCATTTAGAATTGCTGCCAACGGCCCCTTGCACACAACCAGCAAAGATGTTTGCTACGTTTACGTCGAAATAAGCACTCGCGAGCGCGTAATTGAGCCGCCCATCCCCCTCCAAGTCAAGTTCTCGTATTACGATCTACCCCTGAAAATCATCAGCGGAATGGCACTGGAAGAAGTGGCAGCCGAGAAAGTCCGCGCGATTTTTACACGAAATAAAGCGAGAGACATTTCCGATCTCGCCTTCCTCATCAAAAAGAAGCACGTGAACTTTGAACTGGAAATAATCAACAAGAAGCTAAGCTATTACGATTTGAAATTTTCAAAAGCGCAACTTAAGCAAAAAGTGGCAGAAAAAAAGCCGAACTGGAAATCCGAATTGGAGCAGCTGGTCGCTGGCGAACTTCCCGAATTCGGATGGGCGCAGAAAATCATTTTCGGATGGGCAGAGAGCGGCTCTAGAGAATGAAAATGGCGGGTATAGTCCAGGGAGTACGCTCAGCGGGGCGGTCGATGCAGGAGTTCAAGGCGAAGGCTATTCCTTGACTTTCACGTCAACCAAATCCGCGAACGTCAAACCAGAGCCCTTTTTCTTTTGGGAAGCGGAATCAGCAAGGGTGGCGTCCCTATTTTCCCCTGCCTTTTTCTCTGGTTCGTTTTCCTTACTGCCAGCGCCTTCCTCTTCCACCAAGCGTATGCCCAAGGCCTTCTCCAGCTTTTCCGCGGTCTTCAAGTCGGGGCGGAGATGGCCGTGCTCGATTCGCTCCAACACGTTTTGCATGATGAAGAGCTGGCGGGCCAACTGTTGGCGGGTAAGGCCCGTTTTCTCCCGCGCATTTACAACCAAACCCGCGTAATCATCCACCACCCTAAACTCCCTTATTCTTAGAGGAAGAGAAGGCTTCTGGGAAGGAAGGGAAAAGGACGCTTTTGCAATGGGATGCCTTTCAATGGGCTTCCCGTACTTGAGGCAAGCGGGGCACAAGAACACGCGGGCGCCCTCCAGCATGGCCTCGTCGAAAGCCTCCCTCCCGCAAATCTGGCACTCCTCCATCGCCAACCCTCTTTTCCCCAACGCAAAAAGATTAAAGAACTCACAGCGCGAGAACGTATTTAAAACCTGTTTTTATAGGCGAAGTTTTGTGGGGGTTGCGATTGCGGACATTTTAGAGAAAAAAGAGCTTTCCTTTGCGGAAATCCAGGGAAGGATAGCGATAGACGCCTACAACACGCTCTACCAGTTTCTCACCATCATAAGGCAGAAGGACGGCACGCCGCTCATGGACTCGCGGGGAAAGGTAACGTCGCACCTTTCAGGCTTGTTCTACCGCACGTGCAATTTGCTGGAAAAAGGAATA
>SBBD01000047.1 GCA_005239845.1 archaeon
AGCAACGTTAACGATTCCCGAACGGCTTTTCCGAAAGCGGCCATGAGAACCACCGCTTGTATCTGAAAATTCCAGACTTAAAAACCCATCGAACAAGTGCCTACGCCTGGGCGGGTTGGTTGCCAGAAACGGGAACGAGGCAAAGATGCGAATATCCTCCGCAGTATCTCCATGCTCTTCTCCAAACCCCGGAAGAAATGGTTGCCTGGCTTGTAACAACAAAATTTTTTTCTTATCCGGGTTTTTCCTTCAACGCTTGATGGGTTTCCCGAGGTAGCGTTTTCTTGCCATCACCACGTCTTCTCGATTTGGCTTGCTGATGAGGTTGGAAATCAATTTGCCCACAGCGGCTGCGCCTCCTTTTTCGTTGGGCAACTCTCCCTCCCAAGTAGCTGGCGCCGCATAGGCCGTGCTCACGCCTCCAGTCTTATGTAAGGAAGCCTGATACTGCACGCCTGGAACAGGCCTTAAGACTGAAAAATGGAATTGTTCGGCATGAGTTCCAGTGCCAAATTCCAAGCGCACAACGGCCCCTTTTCTCCAACGCCCAAGCCCGCTCGCCAAGCGAAACGTAATGGTTTGAGGCGCGGTTTTTTCGCTGAAGACGCGAATACTGTCTTTTTCTGCAGCCGCCAGCGTCCGGCGTGCTTTTTCCCAAGCCGCCTCAGTAAAGTTCCGCCTAGCTCCTTCTTGAAGTACTAGGCGTTCTGCCTCAATGACGCGGCCTAAGGCCTCACTTTGCCCGCCCTCCATCAATCGATGTCCATTAATGCGGTTTTTTTGATAACGCAGGTTAGATATATTGTGCAGAAATCGTGCTGTGGCCGCAAATTCGTTTCCGAAAACGCCCATAGAATATCCCCCGAGTTGTTGATAATACAGTTCTCTAAAGGCACGAATAAAAGGGTTTGGATTCAGGAGCGAGAGGAAACCAGTTCACCGGAAATGAGGCGTCGCAACCCATATAAATAAGTAGTGTTAATAGTGTTAAAGGTGTTAAAAGTGGAATACATTACGAAGAAGGTGCCCAAGGACCGCATACCCAAGCTGCGAAGGCTGCAGGCGCGATACATGCTGAAATATCAGAAGCGCATCTCGGAAGCGGAACTCATCGGCAGGGCCATCGACCAGCTGGAAGAAGTGGATTTGGAAGAGAATAAAGGGAAAAAATACCGGCTGGAGGAGCTCTTTGGCATCGACAAGTCCAAGACCAAGGGAAATGCCCGCTACGACGTGGATGAGGTCGTCTATGGGTCGCTACGATGATTTTCGTAGACACGAGCATTTTCATTGCGGCCGCACGGCAAGAAGACCCAGCCCATGCTTCGGCCGAAGCGTTGTTGCGAAAAATGGCGGTAGAAGGACAGACGGTGCTCACCACAGACCACGTGGTGGATGAGACGCTCACGTACTTGAAACGGAAAGGAGGAAAACACGTAGCGTTCGATGCCGGACAGTGCCTATTGAAGTCGCCTGAAGTGCAGCTGGAATATGGCACGCCCTCCCGAACGCAAGAGGCGCTGGAACTGCTGGGAAAAATCGACGGGCTGAGCTTCTGCGACGCGTTAAACGTCGTGGTCATGAAAGAGCTCGGCGTGCAAACGATTTATTCCCTCGACGCAGATTTCGACAAAATCAAGGGAATCCGGCGCATCGAATAAACCAGAAAGCCCCCTTCCCGACATACGTCTCGTGCGCAGAGGAACAACCCGCTAGAACCTTCTGGCGAGGATTGGCAATAGAACATTTGGAAAAGAAAGCACGGCCAGTTGAGACCCGGTTCCTTCACCGGAAACGCGGCTCCGCAAGGCATATATAGTGGGAAGTGGGAAACTATAAAAGGTGGGAAATTGTACTTGACGCTGGATGAAAAGGGCCGCGTGCTGATTCCGGCACGGGTGCGCAGGAAGCTGGGCTTGCGTGGAAAAATCAAGGCCGAACAGAAAGGAAGCCGGCTGGTGCTCAGTCGGAAAGAGGAGGAAGACTTTTTCACGAAATATGCCGGCTTTTTAGGCGAACAGAATAGCCTGACCGCGGAAGCGCTCGATGCCCTCGTCGAAAAAACCGCGGAGAAGGAAGCGGCCAAAAAGTTCAGGTAACGAGCCATGGATTACCTTGACGCGAACGTCTTGTGGGGCTGGAGCATGCAGGGAAAACACATCGCCTACTTAAGGGAAGCGGTGGAAAATAGGCAGGCGTGCACGTCCCTGTTTACGCTCGCAGAAATGCACTACGGAATGACCGGGAAAGGGTTTCCGAAGGAACGCATCATCGCTGCCCTCGAAAAAATTGTTTCCAGCTCCGGCATCCGCTTCATTCCGGCCACCGAGGAAGACTTTTTGCTGGCCCTTAAGCTGGAAGAAAGGGGATTGAAGCTCTTTGACGCGCTGCACGCCGCGCTGTGCCTGCGGAACGGCTTCCGCTTAGCGACCCTGGACGAGGATTTCGGCAAGATCAAAGAGCTACAACGGGTTCAACCTTCTTGAACACTCGAACCGTTCCCCCTCGAGAGGAAACGGCGCCTAAAACTTTCGAGCGTACCGAGGAGTCGCTGGTGGTAGGGCTGGTTTCGGCTTCAAAAGCACGAACACGTAGCCGAAAACCATGCCTAAAAGCAACGCCGCGACGTTGACCTGCTGGGAAAACACGTAATGCAGGAACAAAAGCACACCTGCGGTGACGAAAGCGGGCAGGGGATACACTTCTATGAACGTGACCGCCAGCGGGTCCACGGCCACGATGGCACCCAAAAGCCCTAATACGGAAGCGCTGGCGTCAAACGTGGAGAGGGAAGGCTGTAAGAACCGGGAAAGGAAGGCCGTTACGATCCACAGCGCCAGAAACCGCGAGCCTCCCATTTTTTCTTCCACTTCCTTTCCAAGAAAATAAATTCCTAGAGCCGCTGGGAACAAGAGGAAGAGGTTTTGGAAATAGAAGAGCGTAGTAACCGCGGAAAAAGGGGGCTCGACGAGGAAGGGAAACAACGTTCCCCCTAACGAAACAAGGAAAACGAGGCCCAATAAGTAGGGGTACAGCATGCCTGCTTACTTCTGGGGCTCTGGAGGCGCCTGGCCAACAGGGATTTCCACGAAGCGCACGTTGTCGTCCTTCAGCGTGTAGATGACGCGAATAACGCCGGAAACCATCTGGTTGTCGTCGAGCTTGTCAAAAAAGGCGAGCGTCGTGTCCTCTTTTACGCCGACGGCGCCCTCGAACACGGCGTCCACGGGCGTAAAGCCCGCTTTCTTGATCATGTCGATGGTTTTGAGCACTTCCTCCTTGACTTTCATGAGTATCACCCTCTGAAACGCAGGGTATTACGGGCATACCTTTAAATAGGTTTTCCGGTGTTGAAGTAGGTTTACCCACTCAAAAAAGGAAGTCCGCATGACCGTAAAAGGAGACGAACTCGTCTACAACTGCAGGAGCTGCTTTTCCATGCATGGCTACGGCATCGTGCTAAAACGCAACGGCGACGCCTTCGAGTGCCCCAACTGCAGCTCGAAGTACGTCCCGCAAGGCGGCTACATGAAACGAATAGGCTAAAGCGTAAACCCTACGCCCAGAAGCCGTAGCAGCCGTCAAGCGGACGGCCTTACGTTCAATCAACCAAACATATAGTTTTATATAATTTTCGTTAATTTTAGTTGTACATGAAAATCCCGTTGGAGAAGAGGCTGCGGAAGGAGGCCCACCGGAGGAGTGGGGCGCTGCAGGACGAAGTGCTGGAGATTCTTTATGCGGTGAACGCGCGCTTTATCTTGCACGGAGGAACCGCGATCTGGAGGTGTTTTGGGGGCGGGAGGTTTTCGGAAGACCTGGACTTGTACGCGGCAGCGGCCTTGCCGGAGGATTTTGA
>SBBD01000017.1 GCA_005239845.1 archaeon
GAAGCCGGCATCCTTCCCGCGTCCCCGGATTCCCTGGCGTATGAAACGCCTGAAGCGGATTCCGTTCCTGCTGAAAATCCGGCAGAACCGCCTGGTTTTGGGGCCAAAGCCACTCTCGAAAAAGGAAGCCTTCCAGAGCAAGCCATCCGCGCCCCCAGACGGCTAGCGATCGACAACTCGCGCGAGGGGAAAATCCGCAAGGGAAAGTTCTACGAGTACGCGCTCGACTTTTCCACCTTGCCTTCCGGCGTCTCCAACCGCATGGAGTATGCCGGCTTTTATTTGACGGATTTGCAGAACATCACTTTCGCAGACATTCAAGTTGATCCTTCCACGTTCGAGTGGCGCTTGCCGGAAGACGTCGTGCTTTCCTTCTCCGACTTGCAGGAGTCCACGTTCTCCATTCCCGAGTTCAACTCGAGCTTTATCCGCATCGCCAACTTCTCGCAAGACAAGCCCTTGTTCCTGGACCCCTTCATCGCGCTGGGCGGGTCGCAAATCACGAACGACACTACAACCTATTCGTATAACAATTATACTGACAATGTCCCTGAATTTTCCTGCGATTTAGTTTCCGGATACAACTGCGAAGCCCCCACGATAACGGTCGTGCACTCCGGCCAGTTGGTAACCACTAATACGGGAGGAGGACCTTGCGACGGCTTCCAAAACACCACCGTCAACCGCCCCGTCTTTATCTTCGACACGTCCAGCATTCCGGACCTTGCGATCATCATGGCCCTCAACTTTTCTCCTTATGTAAGCACGGCTGCCAGCAAGAACGTGAGCCTTGTTGCTACTGCAATTGACCCTTCCAGCACTACGTGCACGGATAACACGGCCTACACTAAATTCAATTTGGCGCGCATCTACAACGGCACGCAAAACCTCTACGCTTCGACGGGGTACAAGAACGTCTCCATGAACACGTGGGCTACTGCGGACTTGAAGGGCAACCTGACGAACAACTATTTCCGTTTTGGTGCGCACATGTTCTCTGCAGGGTCAGTCACGACGCGCGTCGTGTTCAATTCAAAAGAAGGCGCGAACCCGCCCATTTTATACGTCAGCTTTAATGCGCCTCCCGTCGTCAACCTCACGAGTCCCGACAACGGCAACTGGACGAACAGTTCTGGAGCCAACGCCGAAATCCGCTTGAACTGCAGCGTCGTGGATGATGGAGGCGACCTGACCAACGTGACCTTATACGGGAACTTCACGGGCGTTTGGGCGCCGAACGCGACGAACACGACTCCCCAGAACAACACGAACGTGTCTTTCGTGGTAGGAGGACTGCAGCCCAACTTTTACGCGTGGAACTGCCGGGCGTTCGACAATTCGGATCCTTCGAACGACTCGTACGACGTCTCTCCCGGCAACCGCACCTTCCTCGTCAATGCCTCCTGCGGCAACATTTACACCAACATTACAATGTTCAACAACATTAATTATGTCGGCACCAACACCTGTTTTTTCATCGAGAACAACAGCGTAACCTTTGACTGCAATACTTACAAGTTGACGGGCAGTGCCGTTGGTGGTGCTAGCACTGCTATTTACATCACTGCCCAAAACGAAACCATAATTCAAAATTGCAGCTTTTACGATGGCTCTAGCGCCATTAATTTTACCAACAGCTACAACACGACCGTCCGAAACAACAACTTCACCAACCAAACCAGTTATGGAGTAAGCGCAGTGGTTTATTCTAACAATACGGTTATCAACAACAACTCATTCTTCAACATTAGTTCTTTTAGCATCCGTTTCGAAGACAACGCCGACAACTGCACCATTACCAACAATACGTTTAACCAAACTGGGGCTTCTTCAATCGTATTGGGTCAAGTGGGCTTTGCAGGAAGATGGTGCACCATTCAAAACAACTACGTCCAAAACTGCAAGGGCATTGCCGGAGCGGGTATTGAAGTCAGGACGACTGGTGGTGTAAAAAATATATTCACTACCATTCACAACAACACCGTATCCGGCTGTCCCAATGGTGGCATCGTATTTAGTTCTGTCAACTATTCGAATGTCACCTCCAACATTCTCAACAACAATTCGGACAACATCCGTATATCTGTCAGTTCTTTCATCAACTTCGCCAACAACACGCTCACGAACCCTCTTTCTAACGACCTCAAATTTAGTGGTGTTTCTCACCAACATGTTTTTCTGAACGACTCGTTCAACAAGTCTAACGTGAGCTGGAGTTTAAGCGGTACCAAAAACTACACGCGGCAATGGTACGTGCGCATCAATGTCACGAACACCACGCTCACCCCGATGTCCAGCGCGTCCGTCAACGTCACGAACTACACGAGCGGCACGCCCATGCTCCAAGACCTGCAGACGGGAAGCGACGGCTTGACGGCATGGCAAATCCTCACCGAATACGTCGCAGAAAATGCGAGCGGAGCGCTTACCTATACGTATTATACGCCGCATTACTTCAACGCCAGCAAATCAGGCTACAACGACAATTCCACGGAACGCAACCTTTCCAGCAACACGGAACGCACCGTGCTCGTCATCCTCAAGGACCCCACGCCCGTCACTTCCTTCACGCTTTTGCTTCCAGGACAAGGCATCGTGAATTCCACGGACAACTATTCCCGCTTTCTTGCCGTTACTCCCAACTACGACATTACCGTGTACCGCAGCGCCGCCTCCACGTACAGCTGTATTCCTGAAGGGAATGCGGACCTAATAGCCAACAAATCCATTTCCACTCCCGAGGCCCGCTTTTTCGTGGACTTCGATACGGGGCTTTCGAACCAGACGGGTGCCCTCATCAACCAAATGAACGTCAGCTTCTTCAACTGGGATCCCGTGGACCCCAATTTTGAGCAGTTCGCCCTTTTCGCGAAGAACGGCACGAAAGCAGTCTCCGAAGCGTCGTGTGAAAGCCGCTACACTTCCGTGGAAGGAGAGACGCTCTACAACAACACGTACGCCTTCTTCCAAGCCAGCGGCTACCAGAATTTTACGTTGAACGCCACGGCCTTCAATCACTTCTACAATCACCCCGAATGGTTTTCCGTGTCCGTCAAGTTTATCGAGGCGTTCGACTTCAGCTCCGAACGGTACGTCGTGAACTCGACGAACGCCTCGAGCAACAAGCCGTGGCTCTACATCAATTATACTCCCGCCTTCACGCCGAACATGAACTTCAGCCCCTCCTCTCCAACGCAGACCGAAGTCAACCCCTGCGTGGGCTTTACCTCCAACTGCCAGACTTCCACGACTCCGTTCTTCACGTTCAACAACACGGGCAACGTGAACGAGAACTGGACCATCTACTTGAACGCTTCCCTGACGGGCACGGGCATCACGATGAAGTGCGCCAACAACAGCGCCTACAGTAGCGTGCACACGCAAACCATTACGACGGCTGCCTCTGTCATCAATTCCTCGGTTCCCGTAGGAAAAGGCGCGGTCATGTGGTGCTGGGCGGACTTCAGTTCAGCGCCCGCGGGGCTAGTGACGAGAGGCCTAATCCACAACGCGACGAAGTCCACGTAACCTGTTTTTGGGCGGCTCCTTTTTTCAAGCAGGGTCCGCGAGACGAACGCACGAATTACTGGGTGGACGCCAGGCTGCCGACTTGTTCCAAGAGCTTCCTCGCTTCTTCTTCCGAGAATGCGGCCTTTCCTTGCACGGGTTTTTGCCCGCACCCGGTCGGCTTCGCTCCGCCCCTGAAGACATAGTCGACCAGCTTCCACACGTCTTTATCGTCGATGACGCCGCTGCCGTCCGCGTCTCCCGACTCTAACGGCTCGGGAGCCGTTCCTTGCCGGAACACGTAGTCAATAAGGGCCACGATGTCCCGCACGTCGGGTATGCGGTCCGGCTTGACGTCTCCGCAGACGTACCGGTTCTCCGCGTACAGCTGGCGGACCTCGGCTTCGCCCAACCCTCTCGCAAAGATTTTGAACTCGTCCACAACCCCGTCAAAATCTAAGCCCACAAAGTTGTAGTACCCGTAATGCCCCGCCTGAATTTCGTCTTCAACGGCTATGCTGGCGGCTTTCACTCCGTCCACGTACGTGGCCAACTCTTTGCCGTCATAGGTGGCGGCGAGGTGGTGCCATGCTCCCAGCAACGGGCGGGGCCCTGAAGCGAGCGAGACGCGGCCGGCTTGCGCGAAGTCGGCCTCTACGACGAGGCCGTGGCTTGAATTGGCCGTTACGGCGAGCAGCCGTCCCTCGTTGGCCATGTAGCCACGCGCCAAAAAAATGCTGGAACCCCCATAGCGGGTCGAGTACCTAGCGATTTTCGTCCACGTGGAAATCGTGAATCCGTTGTTGTTCCGCACGAACTCGATGGGGAACGGCCGGAACCGTAAATAGCTGTTCGTTCCCGCAAAAAGCAGGCCTCCTTCTCGAGGCCAGGTCTTGTTGCTGAAGGCATCGTCTTCCGCCACGCCCGCCTGCTCCGCCAGTTTCCCCTCATTAAAGTCGTAATAGAGCACGGGCTCCGCGAAGTCGATGGCATTCCACGTCGTCCGAGGGATTCTCGTTATCGTTACCCGGGCGCCCGCGTCCGTGACTTCGTCCGCGGTGACGAGATACCCGTTGATGTCGTCCCGGAAGCTCTCTCCTTCCTTTAACCCCATGCCATTCCAGCCGAGGTCTGGGTGCATGCTCACCACGTTCGTCGAATAGTCCGCGGAGTCTCCTCCCGTGCGGGCCACGCGAACAAGAACTTCCTCAAAGACCGAGGAAGGCAGTTCGGCATCGTAGTCTAGGGGCCGCCTTAATTCCAAGGAGTAGTAGCGAGCTTCTTGTCCTGCATAATAATTGGCTTCCACGGCCAAGGGCAGCTTTATTTGTTGGATGCTGCCCGGCGGCTCTTGGCTTTCCAGGGGCTTCAGGAAAAAAGTGCCCTCCGCAGCCACCACGCTGTTTTCTGTATTGAGCCATCCTAAGGTTTCCTTGCGCGGGGCGCTAAAATGGCCCTTGACGGTCCCCATGACGTCAAACGGGTCGCGGTATTCCATGCTTTCGCAGGAGAACGAGTAGGGAACGAGGAGGCCTTCCTTGTTTTTGCAGGAATACCCGTTGGCGTGCGCGAGCCCCAAATTGTGGCCCATTTCGTGGGCGAGAACGCCCCACGTAAAACCAAAGATCCACGATACGCTGGCCCTGATGTAGCCCTCCTGCGTTTCGACGGTCTGCTTTCCAATGGTGGCTTGAGACATAGCGGTACAGCCGTCCACGGGAGTCACGAGGAGGATGATGCGTTCGTAGTCAGGGAAATACACTTCCGGGTCGGCGGCCTTGACGGCCTCGACGAGCACGCTGTATGTGCCGCACGCATTGATATCGTATGGGCCTACCACCCTGCCCTCGAACGACACTTTCCCGTACGCGTTTCTTGCGTAGTAGTCTTGCATGGTAGCGTTTTCATGGCCGAAAACGCGGCGCCTCGCTTCTTCGGGAGTAGCCAGCGCCGGCTGCCCGTACCTTTCCACGAGGATGACGAGCGTGGATTGAACGCCCGTCGTTTCCGTGGAAGACGCGCGCGGAACAGAACGAATGGAAATTCCGTCTCTGAATACCGCCATCTTGCCTTCGAGGCGTACTCCTTGTACGGCCGCTTCCGTGCCAGAGGAAACCACCGGCAATCCGGTTTCTGGAAACAGTTGAATCCGCTGGCCGTCCGCGTCCAAAAAATGTTCGTATTCCGCTTTTCCGTTCTCAAAATCATCCACGGCTACGACGGAGAGGCGGCCGCGTGCTTCCCCCCTTTTTTCGAACAATTCATCCTGCATGGCTTCCGGAAACTTGGCTTTCACGAAGGAAGGAAGCTCCGGCACGTCGGCCGCCTGACGGGGCTCTTCTTCCACCAATTCCAGGAACAGCGCTTTTCTTTTCCGCACCAACGTTTCGAGTTCTTTCTCGAGTTGCATGCGGTCGGGCTCGCATAACTTGTTTTCCGCAAAAGC
>SBBD01000025.1 GCA_005239845.1 archaeon
GGGCCGTAGGCGCAGGGGCTCTGGAGGGGGCTGGAGCAAGGATTTCGGTTTCTCGATTTTCTTTACGTGCGGCTTTGGGGAGAGCCAGGAGAAGAGGCTGCTTAGAAAGCCCGGCTTGGGTTCTGCGTACGCCTCCTCTTTCTTGAGCTTGAGGATGACTTGCTTCTTTTGTCGTTCTTTGTCCTCGGCCTTCAAAGGAATTGCAGGAGCAATTTGGCCGGTCGGGGTTGGAGGAGTTGGCGGAGGGCGCACGGCAGCCTCGGGAGTGGAAGGTGTTGGGGCCGCGTAAATGGCTTTAGGAGCTTCTTGGGACGACGGCTGGGGCTTTGGAGGTACAACGGCAGGAGAAGTTTCAGGGCGTGGTTTCTGGAAGGCCGTTGCGGCAGGAGGAGTCGTTGGCTCGCTAGGAAGCGCGGGCGTTGTTTTCTGGGGTTTTTCTAGCGGTTTTGCTTTTTCTGGAGCAAAAGCGTCCTTGAGCTTCTGAAACGGGCTCGTGGCGGGCTTTGGAGGCTCCGCACCCGGTTTTCCTGAAGGACGCAAAACGCGCGACAAGTCCAAGTGAAGAGGCTCCATCTTGTCTTGCGTTTTCGTTTCCTCGGCAGCCTTTGGCTTTTCGGCGCTCCGCTGCACCCAGGGCGGCACGAAGGAGGGAGGAGCGGCAGGCAGAGGAGTTTCGGGCGTGGGAGGCGCTGCATGGGGAGAGGCAGGCGGAGGAGAAGCCACACGCGCAGGAGCTGGTGCGGGAATACCCAACGTTTGTCGGGGGAGCACGGCAATGCGCGGAGAGGCCATGGGAATGCCGACCAACAGGAAGGAACTTTGGGAAAGGAGGAAGTAGAGCTTGAGCACGAGGAAGGACGCCGCCAGCAGCAAGAATAAGACGATGGGAAAGAAACCTTGCCGGGCCAAGACGCCTGCCCCGTCGAACAAATAATCCACTAGGAAGGCGGCTAGCACCAACAGGAACCCGGAGACGGCGGAAATGCCGAGCTTCATGCGCAACTCGAAGAGGCGGATGTCCGGGTAGGTAAGGCGGAGCAGCAAGTACCCCAACGCTACGGAGCCCACGGCGAAGTAGGCATAGAAGGCGGCGGAGAGCCACGAGGATTCTGCCATGATAAAAAAAGAAGTCGGCACGCGCTTAAATAAGTTGTGAGGGCGAGTGCGGGACGAGCCGTCCTGGAAAGACTACCTATTTTAAGTGTTGGCCACGCAACCCCTTGGAAAACCGTATGGACTTTCAACCGATCGCCTCGCTCCTGCAGGAATCCATGGAAGGAAAGAAGGCGAGAATCCGGGGCTGGATCTACCGGACGCGTTCCTCGGGAGGAGTGGCCTTCGTCGTTCTGCGGGACAGCACGGCCATCCTCCAGTGCGCCGTCAAGAAAAGCCAAGTCCCAGAAAAACAGTTTGCCGACGCGGAAAAGGCGCTCTTGGAATCCGCGGTGGAAGTGGAAGGCATCATCAAAAAAGACGGGCGGGCTCCCGGAGGGTTCGAAGTGCAGGCCACTTCCTTCCGCGTAAAACAATTTGCGCAGGTATTCCCCATCAGCAGAGACCAGAGCCCCGAGTTCCTTTTGGACGTCAGGCACTTGTGGATCCGCTCGCGAGAACTCACGGCGGCCGCGAAAGTAAAGGCCACGGTCTTGGAAGCGGCGCGCGCGTTCTTCAAGAGCCGGGGGTACTGGGAGACCACGCCGCCCCTCATCGTGAGCGGCGCGTGCGAAGGGGGAAGCACGCTCTTCGACTTCAACTACTTCGGCAAGAAGGCCTTCCTCTCCCAGAGCGCGCAACTCTATTTGGAAGCGCTCATTTACTCTTTGGAAAAAGTGTACGCCATCACGCCTTCCTTCCGCGCGGAAAAAAGCCGCACCGTAAGACACCTCGCCGAATATTGGCACATCGAGGGGGAGGAGGCCTACATGGACTTCGAGGGGCTCCTGAAATTCGAGGAGGAGCTCATCGCCTTCATTTGCCACCAGGTGGCGAAAGAGAGGGCGGAAGAACTCAAACGGCTGGGCCGAGACCCCTCCGACTTGCTGAAAATCAAGCCGCCCTTCAAGAGATTGAAATATGAAGAGGCCGTCAGCCTCCTGCAGAAAAAAGGCAGTTCCGTGCAGTTCGGGGACGATTTCGGGGCGGAAGACGAGAAGCTCCTCACGGAACACGAAACGCAGCCCCTTTTCGTGACGCACTTCCCGAAAAAAATCAAGGCGTTCTACATGAAGCAGGACCTGGAGAACCCCGAACTGGTTTTCGGCAACGACTGCCTTGCCCCGGAAGGCTACGGGGAAATCATTGGGGGCTCGCAGCGCGAGGATGACTTGAAGGAAATCGAAAGGAGGCTGAAAGAACAGGGCTCCGACCCCAAGGACTACGAGTGGTACTTGGACTTGAGGCGTTTTGGCAGCGTGCCCCACTCGGGGTTCGGGCTAGGCGCCGAGCGCTTGGTGCGATGGATCTGCAAGCTGGAACACATCCGTGATGCGACGCCTTTCCCGAGAGTCATCAACCGGAGCTATCCCTAAGCTACGTCTTTGGCGCAAGGACTTCAAAAAATTCGGGAACGGATACCATTTTGCCTGCCAACGCTTTTCTTAGCGGCGGAACCAACAAATCCGCATCCCCTGTGACGAAATAGTCAAAAATGCCCGTCCGCAAGCCATAAGCGGCAAACGCGTAAACGGGGACGTCGTTCAGGTCGCGAACCAATCCCCTGCCCTCAGTAAAAAGAGCTTTGGAAATATAGTGGTCATCCGAAAAAACGCGCACGTTCTCCAGCTCCAACAACTTTTGGAAGGACTCCTCCGAAACGTTCTTCTGCCGCAAAACGTCCAAAAGCTCGTCCACGACGTACTGCGAAAGAAAAAGCGTGAGTTCCTTCCGGAGAACCCGCTCCAGAAAATCATGGGGGGCTCCGGCAAAGAAAAGGCCCGAAAACAAGAGGTTGGTGTCTGCCCCGACCCTAAAGTGCATCTCCGAATCGCCTGCGCAACCTGCCAAACGCCGCTTTGCGTTCCTTCTGGATGGAAGGAGCAAGGGCTTTCTGCGCAGCCTCCTCTACGCTTTTGACCCACGCCCACTCGAATTCTGCCCTGCGAATGACGTCCCGGACGGCCTCGCTCCGGCTACGATAGTCTCCCCGCTGGACCATGCGGTTCAAAAACTTGATTTGGTTGGGCGCCAACTCCACGCTGATATTCATAATGCAACCTAATAAAAAACAGTAGAACATAATTATAAAGGTTTTGGAAAGGAGGATGGAACAAGCCAGCAATCCTCAAAGCAGCTTTTCCGCTTCCTCCAAGTCTCCTTCCGCCAAGTGCTCGAAAAGGGCCTCTTCCTCCTCCAAAACGACGTGGTTTTCTTTCAGTCGAGTGCGCAAGAGTTCCATCCCAAGCTCTTTCGCGCCCTTTTTCTCCTCGCGCAGTTTCCGCAACAGCCCGATCTGGTCCTTGAGTTCCGAGGCCTCGAACCGCTTCTCGATGAACAGCCTCATTTTTCCCCCAAACTTCGATTCCACTACGCCGAACTCCACCGAGGAA
>SBBD01000036.1 GCA_005239845.1 archaeon
GAAGACGCGGTATTGTACGGTGGCGGGATTGACGCCCGTCAGGTCGAGTGCCACGATTTCGATGGGCACGGTTTCGCCGTACGTTTCTCCAGCTACGGGGAACACCACCACCTTCTCCGGCGGCGTGTTGTCCACCATGAGCGTGGTTTCCACGCTTCCAGAGTTATACTCAAAGTCCATGGCGGAAAGCGTCAGCGTGTGCGCGCCGTCTTCCAGGCCTTCAGGCACTTCGCCATACACCTTGCACGTGTGGTCGCTCAGGATTTCCCCGTCAAAGTCGAAGTGGCGGGGTTCTCCCTCGCATAGTCCGGGCACGTGGATGGTGATGGTTTGCTCCCGCAAGAGCGCGCCGTCTCCCAAGATGCGGACCCAGAACGTGTAGTCTCCCGGCAGCGTGCCTTCCGGCACTTCGAACCAGAACTCGAATTCGAGCGTCTGGTTGCCCGAGACGTTGAGGTAGTGGAACGGTTCCCAGCTCACCCAGTCCCCGAAGCCGGGCTGCACTTCCACGTACACTTCATCGATCGTGGAAGTCTCGGCCTCGATGAGGGCCACGATGGCGGCCGGAATGTCTTCCGAATCTCCGAGCGCGAAGTACTGTCCTCCAGTCTGGTTGGCCATGTATTCCCACGGCTCTGGGTCGAAGCCCGAGTCCACGGCAATCATGGAAATCTTGTTCGCGGAAAGGTTGGCCACCACGTCCTCAAAGTCAAGGTCGTCTGCCGTGTTCACGAGTTCGTCGCGGCCGGGGTCCTTGCCCGTGCTTTCACCGTTGAATCCGCAGTCGTGCGGCACGTTGTCGCCGAACATGACTGCGATGCGTTTGCTGCCACTCCTCCAGGAAGCGAATTGCGCCTCGTAGAGCGCGCGCGTGTAGTCTTCAGGGCCGTCCCAGCCGCTACCAAGGGACAACGCGTTGATGGCGTCAGATACCGCGCTCGTGTCGGAAGTGATGTCCTGGTCCAGCATGTACGCGTAGTCCCCACTGTCTGCGCTTCCATACGTGGCGCTGTAGCCGCAGTTCTCTTCGCGGTTCGTGTAGCTGTGGGGGTAGTCCATGAACGAGGAAACTCCAAACTGCGAGTCCGGAACGAGCGCGTTCACGTCCGCCATGATGTCTAATGCCGAGGACTTCGCCTCGTCAAGCTCGTCGCCCATGCTGCCCGTCAAGTCCAGCTGGAACAAGACATCAACCGAAGTAATGGGCGTCTCTTCCGTGACGATGGTCTTCACTTCGTGCACGCTTTCGCCTGGGAACAGCCAGGCTTCTACCGCGTAGGGCGTGATGATGGGTTCCTGCACTTCGCCTCCGAACTCGCATTCATGTTGCACGATTTCTCCCGAGCACTGGAACAGCGCCGAATCATAGTCGGTGGCTTCCAGGAAGGCGACGAAGTAGTCGCCCGTGCTCGCGGGCTCGTCCAAGCCTTCCGTTCCCGTCAAGGTCACGAAAGGCGGCGTGTTGTCGATGTCCATCCAGACTTCTACTCCACTGGAAGTGCGGGCGATGCTGAAGAACCTGTTGCAGCTCCTGTCAATGATCTCGATGACCATGAGCGCCTTGTCCGTGAGACCGGAATCTTCCGGCACTTGGGCGACTCCCTTGCACACGCCGTCCTCGTAGGGCACGCTGCCCAGCGGAACGAGCGTGTAGCGGTCCGGTCCCAAGTAGTCCATGAGTTCCTGCACGTCGTGCGACTTGCTGATGAGCCACATGACGTACGCGTATTCCTCCTCGTCGAGTTCCTCGAAGTGCACGTCAATTGCATAGAACGTGCAGCTGTCGAAGCCCGAAATGGGTTCGCCGCTGTCGAACGCGGGCGCATAGACGGAGAACTTCTCGCCGTCGTGATAGTAGCGGTAAGGCGTCGGGTTCAGTACCCATCCTTTCGGAGGCTGCTTGTCGAAAATGTCGAGCTCGTACTGCACTTCCTCCTCGTTGCCGAGTTGGTCTACGCTCCAATACTCGAACTCGTAGAATCCTTCGGGGCCGTCGTCGAACGTGAAGTTCTCTCCCGAGTATTCGATCCAGTCGCTCCATTCTCCGCCGTTGATGCGATACCTGAAGTACGTGACGACGCCGTCCACGTGGCAAATGGGGCCTCCATCCAACGTCTCGAAGCCGATGGACGTGTCAGGACAGACGTAGTAGTCGCACTCTTCGTCCTCACCACAAGCAGTCTTGTTGCCCATGACGTTCTTCGTGGTGTTGGGCGGCGTGGTGTCCACGCGGTCGACTTCCGTGTACACTTGCCCGAAGTTGCCGAGCGCATCCTGGCAGTAGTACTCAACCTCGTGCACGGAATCCTCTTCAAAACGGAAGTTGATTTCCTCTCCGTCCACGATCCACTCCGTCCATTCTCCGCCGTCTACTCTCCACCTGTAGTAGAGTTGCACGTGGTCCACGGGGTGGGGTTCAAGGTCCCTGCAGCTCAACGTGATTTCCGTTTCCTGCGTGATGAAGTAGTGGCAGTCCTCGCGTCCCAACTCTTCGCAAGGAATGACGGGTTCTCCCACGTTCTTCTCCACGACGGGAGGCTGCGAGTCCACGAAATCGATTTCCGTGTGTGTGTCCTCGCGGTTGCCTAGCGCATCCTCGCAATAGTAATAGAGCCAGTGCTCCGAGTCCTGCGGGAACGTGAACGGTCCCTCGTATTCCGTTCCTTCCGTGCACTCTTCCTCTTCTTCCGTCAAGACGCAGTACCAGTACCTGATCACTTCGCCTCCTACGGGGTGAGGGTCTTGGTCCTTGCACGAGAAGCTGATGGGCGTGCTCTGGTTGATGTACCAGTCGCAATCTTCGCCCCCTTCGCATTCATGCTTGGGGTCTCCCACGAACTTCTCCGTAACCGGAGGCTGCGAGTCCACGACATCCACTTCCGTGTAGATGGGCCCTTGGTTCCCGAGCGCATCCACACAATAGTATTCCAGCGTGTGCCTCGAGTCCTCGCCGTAATAGAAGGTGCCCTGGTAGAACTGCCAGTCTGTCCATTCTCCATCGTTGATGCGGTAGCGGTAGTAGATGGTTCCTTGGTTGACGGGGTGAGGCTCTGGATCCGTGCAGCGCAGCGTGATCGGCGTGTCCTGCGTGATGTAGTAGTCGCAGTCTTGCGGGTCTTCAGGGTCGCAAGCGACCTTGGGGTCTCCCACGAACTTTTCTACTGTGGGCCCTTGCGAGTCCACGATGTCCGTTTCGAAAAGACTGCCTTTCTTGTTTCCGAGAACGTCCTCGCAGTAGTATTCTACTTCGTGGATGGAGTCCTCCTCAAAGCTGAAGTCCACGTGCTCCTCGTCGAATACCTGCCATTCGCTCCACTCGCCCCATTCGCTTTCAAAGTCTTCCTTGAAGCGCGTGCGGTACCCGACTTGCACGTGATCCGATGGATGAGGCTCGCCATCCGTGCACCA
>SBBD01000077.1 GCA_005239845.1 archaeon
CTTCCCAGACCCGGATCATTATTACCACTTGCGCCTCACGCAAACGGTTCTCCAGCAGCAATCCTTTCCTTCGTTGGACGCGCTTTCCTACCAAGGAAGGACGCATACCTACTACCCGCTCTTCCACGTCCTACTCGCCTCGTTCGCCTTGTTGCTCGGAATGGATGCTTTGGGCGCCTATGTTTCCTTTTCTTTGCTGGTTGCTGGGACCGCCGTCGCCGCCGTTTTTTCCTTGGCAAGAAAATGGTCGGGTTCCTCCGAGCTAGGGTTTTTGTCTGCGTTGTTGTTCGCTTTCCTTCCTGCCGCGTGGGTTCGCTCGCTTGCCGTCACGCGTCCGGACTCGCTGGCCCTCTTGCTGCTCCCCGTTCTCCTATTGTTTTTGCAGGAAAAATGGTTTCCGGTAGCCCTGGCTGCTTTCTTCCTTCCCCTCCTACACCCTTTCACCTCGCTGGTGGGCGGATTCTTGGTTTTGGCGTGGTGGGTGACAGGACAGCGAAAGGATGCGTCGGTGGCGGGATTAGAAAAAAAATCGGCGCGGGTTATTTCGCAAGGAAGAGTAGGGGACTGGAAAAAGTGCTCGCCTTTGTTTTTCTATGGAGTTCCCTGGGCGCTGGGAGCCGCCTATTACTTGCGCCTCCCCCTTTCCGAGTTTAAGTTGGGTAGCACGTTCGCGACGAGCGCGGAACTCCAGAGCCTCCAATTCGGGTTCCTTTTCGCATCGTTATCCATCCTCCTCGTATTCGCCGTCATCGCCTTTTGGGAACGGAAGCGTCTCCGCCTCCCGCTCCCCTTTTTGGCTTCTTGGACGGCCGCTGCCTTGGCCCTGACGTTGTGGGCTTCCCGCAACGTGGTATTCCTTGCCGTTCCCGTCTCTCTCCTCGCCGCCGCAGGGCTCCAGCGCGCCCTAGAAAACACGGGCGCTTTCCGCCGCATGCTGTGGGCGTTCCTGGCGTTGGCGCTGACCTTGACGGTGCTTTCCCATTTCACCGACCTCGAAGGCCAGTATTCCGGGAGAACCGTAAGAGCAGCGGAATGGGTGGGAAAAATTTCAGGGAAGGAAGAGGCGTTTGCTGTCGGGGGGCAAACCCCTGGTTCAACCGTCCTTTCCGCTTGGGACCGGGGCCACTTGCTGACCTTTGAGGGTGCGAGCGTGTTCATGGACGGCTACTTCGAGTTCGCCCCGCAGCGGGAACAACGCCTGCGGGATTCGCTGTACGTGTTCGCTGCCCCAACGGACGAAAGGATGCGGAGCTTGCGAGAACGGGGTATCTCATTTGTTTTCGTGGACTCCCGTTTCCCGCTAGAGCATTCCGCCTTTACGTCGTTTGCTTCCTCTTCCTCCCGCTTGCAGCGCATATTCGACAATGGAGACGCTATTATTTGGAAAACGGTCGCCGGGTAAGGTATAAATATTTTCGCTGTGTTACCTTTAGCATGCGCCGCGCCTCGTCTTCCAAGCGAGCCTCGAGTTCCTCCAGAAAAACGCCCGACCCGATGCAGTTTTTGGACGAGTTCGTGGCCGACAGTTTGGGCGAGAAGGGCACCCAAGTCCTGCACTCGGTGGGCGACGGGGCCACGGACGAGGTCATCGAACAGTCCACGCGCTTGAAGATCGCGGAAATCCGTTCCATTTTGAACCATTTGCACAGCTACGGCTTCGTGGAATACTCGCGCGAGAAAAACATGCAGAACGGCTGGTTCACGTACACGTGGAAGGTGAACATGGACCGCGCCATGCAGAACTTCCTCATGCTGAAGCGCCGCGAGCACGAACGGCTGCGGAATCGGTTGAGCGCGGAGGAAGGGACGACGATATACTCCTGCAGAAAAGGGTGCACGCGCCTCGAATTCGAGCGCGCCTATGAGAACAAGTTCAAGTGCTCCAGCTGCAAGTGCGACCTGCGGTTCTTGGACAACAAGCAGGAACTCAAGAGAGTGGAGTCCAAGATTACCGCTCTGGAAACGCTGCTCGCCAACCAGGGAACGCGCACGCCTTGACCCCTCGTGGCTGTGAACTCCCACCCCCCTTTCCGCTCCCAAGCGTGCGGCGTTTCCTTGCTCCTCTTGCCGGCGGACGTGCTGCGAAAGCCATTCCTTCGTTCCGCATCGCTTGTCTCCATGCCGTTCTAGCCCGTTCCTTCGCAAGCCCTCGCATCGAATGAAATATAAACCTGCTTTTCGCTAGGTGTACGCTCTTGGCTTTCGTTTCATAGCGGGGTAGGGTAGCCAGGAGTGCCCGCTGGTTCTGGACCTGCAAAGCACGTCCGGAGGCGAAGCTCATAACCCGGAGACCGGTGGTTCAAACGGCCTTGCCCTTCTTTCCGGAAAGAAAGGCGCTGGCGCCGCCAAAGAAAGCGGTTGAGCGGCTCCGCCGAATTTCTCGGTAAGGCCCGAAAATCCACCCCCCGCTATTTTCTTTTAGCTTCCTACCGCCGATCTGAAAAGCCGTTTTTTTCTCTTCTAATTGTTTTTTTTCGGCTATTTGGGCGCGTGAAGGGACGCGGCGAATTCCGTGCACTGCGAGAACGAAGGCCGCAGCACCAGCCGCCGCTTCGGTGCATCGCCTTCGCCGATAATCACGTCGTTGCCCACGAGTTCCACGTACAGCGAGCCCTTTTCCAGCTGCTCGAACCCACTCTCGTGCCCGTCGTGCACCACGTACCCCAAGCCTTGCTGGTATAGTTCTTTCACGATGCGCAGGGTACGCTCGTGCAGTTGGGAGGCGTCGGGCTCGAAGGCCACGAGCAGCGTGAAGCCATGCGGCGAGCTGGCGAGGATGCCCTTGAGCAGGGAAAACATGGCGAGCTGCTGGATTTCCGGACGTTGTCCTGCCAAGTTGACGCGGATGACCTTGCCCACCTCTTCCTTCCACGGCGTCACCACTTCTTCCGACGTGTTCTTTGCAAACACGTCGGCATAGCCTTTTTGGATGACTCCGAGCACGCGCGCGGCGCGGTTGATGAGGAAGGCAGGCGTCTCTTGCGTCGGCGGCGTCTTGGATACTTCCATCGCCAAATCCGCCAAGGAAGCGGTTTTCGCACGCTTGTCCTCGAACGTGCTTTGGATCAACGGGGCCGCGTTCGCCTTTTCCAGCCCGAAGGCCGAAAGGAAGAGGCCGGCGTCCACGAGCTCCAAGTCAATGAACAAGCTCTTGCCGAGCCGGTAGTCCTTCATGGTGAACCCGACGGGCTTGCTTCTCCCGAACCGGTCCAGGCCTTCCGCCTCCGCGTTGGGCACGGCGAGCCCCCCGAACGCCTCCTCGCTGTCGAACACGAGGCACGGCGTGTGGTTCATGAGCGCATTCTCCAGCAAAAGGTGTAGGACGTGCAGCCGCTTTTCGTGCGTTCCTCCCACAATGCGCGTGCCCCGCATTTGCCTCAAGGGAACGTCTACGATCTGCTTGTGCAAGTCGGTTCCCAGGGGCCCCCGGACTTCCGGCTCGGCGGGCAAGACCACTCTTCCCTGGAGGAGGGCCAGCAGGCTCAAGGGGTCTCCGAGCAGGGGCTGGACCTCGCTTTCCTCCAGCTTGCGCGCCTCGCGCACTTTCACGTGGCCGCTTTCCTCCAGCATCTTCTTCAAGATTTTCCCAACGGACTCCAGCTCGCCGTACTGTTTCACGATTTCCTGCTCGAGGGCCTCCTGCGAATAGGGGATGAAGGCGGGCGTGGCGTCCACGAGCACGTATTGTTGGCTGCCGCCCTTCGTCCGCTTCTCAATGAACGTGAGGTCTCGTTTCTGCGCGAGCATGACTTTCGACAAGTCCCCCTCAAGGAAATAGGGCTTGCGTTGCAGGACGAGGACGCCGGAAACCTCGTTGTCTTTTTTCTCGAAGAGCAGCACCAAGAGCACGTGCTCCGGGTTTTCGTGGATTTGCAGGGGATAGTCCTTCCACTGCGCCGTAAGCAGCTTCGTCCACGGTCCGTAAGGGAGCTCTACGTCCATAGGCATCCCTAGCGCGTGGCAGATTAATAAATTATCGGAAAAACAGGAAAACAAAAACCCCTCACGCGGAAAACCACTTCCGCGTGAAGCCATGAAAAAACGGGTTTACTTCTTCATCTTGCCGTGGCTCCTGACGTGCTTCCACAGCTTCTTGGTCATGTCGGAAGGGGACATGCCCTTGCCGAAGATTTCGGCACACGTGCAGTCGCAGTCCAAGTCGATTTTCATACCGCCGAACGGTTTCCTAGCCATTCCCACACACCTCTTTCCTCCTCTAAAAAAGAGGAGTGAGACGACCACGCCCGCCTCCTTAATAAACCTTTTCCCCGAGGGTGCCGAGCTAAAAAACGGCTTTCCTCGAGCTAAAAAACACCCAAAAATCGTTTTCTGAGCCGCTGGGCCGCCTGCGCTTTACGAGGAAGAAACGGAAAGAGGTTCGCCCATCTGCGCGTAAGGGGGAAGGAAAATGAGGCCGTTGCCGAAGACGTCGATAACGGGAGACGCCGTTTTTTTCTTACCGTATTTTTGCCCCGTTTTCCACCGGCTTCTCGGGGTGCAAGAGCGCCGGTTTTCCTTGGAGGTCTGCCGCCAAAATCATGCCCTGGCTCTGCAAGCCCCGTATGGTTCGGGGCCTCAGGTTCAAGAGCACGGGCACCTGCTTTCCCACGAAATGTTCGGGCGGAAAGAATTCGGCCATGGCCGTCAGCACTTGCCTCTTTTCCGAGCCGAAGTCGATTTCCAGGAGCAATAACTTGTCGGCGTTGGGCACCCGCTCGGCATGACGGACCGTGCCGATTCGGATGTCCAGCTTATGGAGGTCTTCGAGTTCCACGAAAAAAACAGGCGCTTCGTCCATGAATAAACCTTGGTGTGTTGAGTCCCACGGGTGGCGTTTTTTTACCTTAGTCTTACGCTGTCCAAATTCATGGGCGCCCTTGCCTCCGCGTGCAGCATGCGGCTTGCAGTTCGCGAGAGGTTGTCGCACTTGCTTTCCTCGCCGTGCACCATGAAGAACCGCGAAGGGCGGGGCTTGATGGCCCTCACGAAGTTGATGAGCTGGGCGCGGTCGGAGTGGCCGCTGAATCCTTCCACGGTCTCCGCCCGCAAGTGGATGTGCAGCGAGTCCAGCTTGTTTTCCTCGTTCAAGATGGGAACTTCCTTGTCCCCGTTCTGGATTTTTCTTCCCAGAGAGGAAATGGCCTGGTAGCCCACGAAAATCAAGGCGTTCTTCGGGTCGCCGGCCATGAGTTTCAGGAATTCGACGGAAGGCCCTCCCGTCAGCATGCCCGACGTGGCCATGATAATAGACGGCTCTTCACTTTCCGCGATCGCTTTCCGGTCCATGCCGATGGCGTTCCTGAACATGGGCTTGTCGAACGGCGAATCGTTCTGCAAAATGCGGCGCTGGATGTTGCGCTGCATGTATTCGGGGTACACGGTGTGGATGGCGCTGGCCTCGCGGCACATGCCGTCGATGTACACGGGAAGGTTGGCGTCCCGCAAGTGTTTTTCCAAGATTAGCATGATTTCCTGCGCTCTTCCCACGGCCAGCACGGGAAGGAGCACCTTGCCTCGCTTGCTGAGGGTGTCTTGAATGACGCCCATGAGCTGGTGTTCGCTCTCGTCAATACGCGGCCGGATGTCTTGCGGCCCGCCATACGTGCTCTCCATGATGACCGTGTCCACGCGCGGGAAGCGCACGTCCGCAGGATCCAGGAGGTTGCTGCGTGCGAACTTAAAATCCCCCGTATACACGATGTTGTGCATCCCTTCCCCGATGTGCAAGTGCACCATGGCGCTCCCAATAATATGCCCCGCGTTGTGGAAGGTGAAACGGATTTTCGGCGTGATGTCCGTGACTTCCCCATACTTGCGCACGATGACGTGGTTCAGCATGTTCTTGACGTCCTTTTCCGTGTACGGCGGCGTCTTGCCCTCCGAGTTCAAGACGTTGATGCAGTCCTGCTGCAGCAGCACCATCAAGTCCCTCGTGGGAGGCGTGCAGTACGTGGGGCCATCGTAGCCGTAGGCGTACAAATACGGAAGAAAACCGGAGTGGTCCAAGTGGGCGTGTGTGATGATGACGGCATCGATCTTGTCCAAAGCTAGGCCCATGGCGTTCAGGTAAGGATAGGCGCGCGTGGGCTCGCTCGTGTCCACGTTCAACCCGCAGTCCAGCAGGATGTTGCTGTTGTTCGTCTGCAGCAAAAAGCAGCTCCTTCCCACTTCGCGTGCGGCTCCCAAGGCCGTGATTTTCACCCAGTCCGTGCCCTTTTCCTCCAACAGCATCTTCTTGCCCAGCGTGTTCAGGAATTTCTTGCGCTCGGCGGAGTTCTTGAGCAGCGCGTTGCGCACGGCGGCCTCCACTTCCGAGGGAGACGTCGGGGAGCGCAGGACGCGGGGGCTCCACGCCGTGTCCAGGATGATGTTCTTGAGCACCAAACCGTTCTTGCCGATGACGACGCCGGGCTTGTGCGCCTCGATGATGACCTCGTTGAACACGGTATCGAACTTGATGTCGGCAATTCCCGCTTCTTGGGGTACGATGCTTTTGATTTTCTCCAACGCCTTGTCGGGAGGCAGGAGCACGCCGCTGTCGCTCCTCAAGAGGATCTTCTTGCGAATGTGGGAGGCGATGCGGGTAATCAAATTCTCGTCGTTGCAGAAGGCACGCATGTTCTTCAAGTACAATACGATTTGCGGGCCTTCCATCTCGATCTTGGTGAGCTCGCATTCGGCGGGAAGGACTTCCAGTACCTTGTCCTGCAATTCCTTCAATGCGTTGTTGTTTGCCATTCTGGACCCCGTGGGTTCCTTGCCAGTAAGAAAAACATTAAATCAAAAATGGTTCCCGGCCTCCTTCCGAAAACGGCCGTTCTATCCCCTGTACGCGCGTGCGGCTTCCCGTTCACTTTACGAGGGCTTGCACGCGTTCGGGGGCCAGCCGTTCGAGTTTCTGTTTGGTGATGAGCATGACGTCCACGGCTTCTCCCGTGGCGTTGTCGCGCTTCATGGCGGCGTACACCGACTTGGCGGCCAGCTTCACGGCCTCCTCCTCGCTCAAGTTGTCGCGGTAATGCTCGTCCAGCAAGCCGTAGGCGACGACGCTTCCCGAGCCCGTCGAGGTATACCTTTCTTCCAGCAGTCCACCGAGCGGGTCCAAATCGTACAGGTGCGGGGCTTCGTCATACCCGGCCACGATCAACTGCACGAGGTAGGGGAAGTATTTGTTGCCTTGCAGAATGTTGGCCATCAAGGTGGCGGCGCCTTGCACGGGCATGGCGTGGCCGTTGGTATATTTGTACAACTCCAATTCCGCTTTCAGCCACCGCACGAGGTTCTGCGCGTCCCCCACGCCTCCGGCGATGGTCATGGCCGTGCGTTCGTCTACCGCAAAAATCTTTTCGACTTCTTTTGCCGCGATGAACGTGCCCATGGTCGCCCGCTTGTCCGCCGCAATGACGACGCCGTGCGGGAAGGTGATGCCTACGGTGGTCGTGCCTTTCAAGAACTTCTTTTCCTCCATAATAGCCGCCTCTTGTGGGTGAATGGTGAAAACGGAACAAGCACTCGAGAAAAAACGCGTCGAACGCTTTATGCGCAGCAAACGTATTTAAACTTTGCGAAATCACGTGGCGGCTCCGCGGCGTCTCCCGAAATACCAGCGACCTCGGTTCGGCGTATGTTCGCGGACGTCGTGCCAGGGGAGCACGCGACCATTCATCGCCACCCAGACGCCGGGGCCTTGGAGCTGCGCGACGGCCAGCGCGTGCCCCAGGTTGAAGTGAGCGTCCGTCGGCCTCGTCCGCAGGAAGGGTTTCATGGAGCCCACGAGCACCACGGTCTTGCCGCGGACCCGAGGGCCGAGATACCGCGCGGTTTCCACGAGGGAAAAGGTCCCGTGCGTCACAACGAACGCTTTCTCGGGCCGCCTTCGGACGCACGCCAGGATTTTCTCGCGGTCCGCCGGCGTGACGAGGCGGCTGTCCTTGTGGAACAGGAGTTCCACGCGCAACGGGCTACGGACGCGGCCGTGCCAGAGCATTTCCTGTATGCGGGTCAGCGCCCAGTTCGGCCGCTCGCTGGAATTGTACCGCCCACGGTTGTCCATCGTCCCTCCCGTTACCAGAAACCGAACCCGTTTCTCTGCCATGGCTATCCCTCTTTTTTACGGAACAACAGCCAGCTCTTTTCCGAAAACCGCGTTTTCACGAGCACATGCTTCCCCTTCAGCTTCTTCCCGTGCAGTTCCACAATAATCTTCTCGGGCTTCCAGCTCTCTTCCTCCAAATTTCCCTCGTCCCAAATTTTCA
>SBBD01000016.1 GCA_005239845.1 archaeon
ATGGGCGGCGGGACCGGCACGGGGGCCGCTCCCGTCATCGCGGAAATCGCCAAGAAGCAGGGCGCCATCACCGTGGCCATGGTTACCTATCCTTTTGCGCTCGAGCGGGCGCGCTTGGAGAAGGCGGACTGGGGCCTTGAGGCGTTGCGCGAGAAGTGCGACACCGTGGTTTTGATTGACAACAACAAGCTCGTCAGCTTCGTCCCTAACTTGCCGATGAACCAGGCGTTCGCGGTCGCGGACACGTTAGTGGCAAGGGCGGTGAAAGGCATTGCGGACACGGTCATGCTGCCCAGCTTGATGAACATTGATTTTGCGGACTTGCGCATGATCATGGGCAACGCGGGCACGTCCGTCATCAGCATCGGGGAAGGACAGGGCTCCGGAAGGATTGAACAGGTCGTGAAGAGCACGCTGGCGCACCCGCTTTTGGAAGTGGACTACACTGGCGCGAAAGGCGCTTTAATCCTCATCCACGGCGGCCCCCAGCTTTCCATCGGGGAAGCCGTAAAAATCGGGGAAGGCATCACGGAAGTCTTTGATTCCCGCGCTTACGTGAAGTGGGGTGCGCGCATCAACCCCGAGCTGGGTGACAAAGTGATGGTAACGGCCGTCATCACGGGCATTTCGTCGCCGCACGTGCTGGGGCACTCGGAGGAACGCCGGCAAGCCCAGCCCCAGAAAGTGCAGGGTCTCGAGCAAATCCTCTTCTAGACCCCTCTAGGGGGCTCTGCCCCCTACTCGGGATACGCAAAACCCCACGTTTTGCTATCCGCCTAAACTGCGGGTTTAGTGCGGTCGCCTCTACCCCCTCTGTTTCTTTTTTTTCATTCTTTTCTGACTTGTTCTTTCTATCCTTCCTTTTCACTCAGATGCTCAAGAACTGCAGGATGGGCGGCCCTACCACGATGAGGGACATGATCTTGATGGCTCTCGCAACTACTATCCAAGTAACGAATTTCTGGAAGTCCATTTTCAAGATGCCTGCCATGATGAGGAGGGGGTCCCCGATGAACGGGAGCCAAGGAAAGATAAGCAATACCGTGAAGCCGTACTCGTCGATGAGTTCCCGCGCCCGTCTTTCCCTCCGGTCGTGCCTTCCAAAGAGAAAGTGCCGGATTCCTGCCGCCCCGATGTAATAGTTGGTGATGCTTCCCAGCGTGGAACCCGCCATGGCCAGGATGAACACGTCCGTGGGGCTCATTTGGGTTAATGCGTAGATGATGACGGGTTCGGAAGGCAATGGAATGATGCTGGCTGAAAGGAGGGTGCCGAGAAAGAGGTTGAAGTGCCAGGCGTAGGCTGCAAAAAACTCGAAAACCATGCGTGGATTACGGGAGCCTCCTTAAAAATGTATTTGCCTTTCGCTTCCTTCTTTTGCTGTCAGTACACGGTGGCCTTCTTGTCCAGAATGAGTTGCGTGATTTCCTGGATGTTTTCCAGCCTGAAGTCCACCAATTCCAACACGCGCTTCTGCAGCTTCTCGAATTCAATGCCCTCCAGCCTGCTCCGGATCTGCACGTTGGCGGCCTTGGGCTGGTCCACGGGCTTCCCAATCTGTGAAAGCAGGTAGACTTCACAGAACTCGGCTTCCGGGTGTTCCTTCACGACTTCCTGTGCCATCAGCATGCCGGCCACGTTATAGATTTTCCCGATGTGCGTGACCGGGTTTTTTCCTGCCGCCGCCTCGAGGCTCATGGGTTTGAAGGGGGTAATCAATCCATTCACGCGGTTGCCCCTGCCTACTTCCCCCGGGTCCCCGTTTTCCGCGGAAGTGCCCGTGGCCGTGATGAACACGGAAGGCTTTTCGTAATTGTCTCCCGTGTTGACCGCGATTTCCGTGAGCTCGTCCCCTATAACTTTATGCGCCTCTTGCCTCACTTTTTCCATGACTTCCCTATACTCCTGTACTCCCGAGACCAGTTTGCTTACCACTGCTTGGGCGATGGTGACGCGCAGCTTGCTGTCCTGCCTCAATCCCATGACCTTGATGTCTTCCCCACTTGCCGGAACCCGTTTTTTAAATTCCTTGGAATTCAAGTGCCTTTCGATTCCCAGCACTTTCTTCTCCAAGGGAGACAAGGGCGCATAGCCGCAGCCGAAGCTCGTGTCGTTGCTGCTCTTGTGCCCTTTCCTCCTGTAAATTTCGGCCAAGTCCGCGCTTCCTCTTGAAATTCTGCAGTCGAACTGCACGTCGTCCTCCACGTCCAGGAAGCGCAGAGCGCCCTTCAGCGACTCCTTGGCAGCCTTGATTGCGATGTGCGGCACGTCGATTTGATGATGGTCCGTCTTGAAGGTGGCGTTTCCGCTCAACACCAAGTGGATGGGCTTCGTGATCCTTCCTCCCCCGAATTCCACGTCGGCTTCTCCGGCATTCAAGAGCACTTTGTCGGTGTTGTGGTGCAAAATGCTTCCCGTTTCCTTCAGGTAGTGCCTGCACAATTCCACGGAAATGTGTTCGGCTACCGCGTCGCAGAGGGTGTCTGGGTGTCCAACGCCTTTCCTTTCCACGATTTCCGTGTTCCCATATACTGCTTTGTGGTTCGTGCGCTCGACGGTGATGTTCCTTGCCATGATCTATTCCGTTCCGCTTCCTTAATTTATTAATATTTCCTGTATGTTTTATTCCGAACGGAATATTTTTATTCTCTGTCGCTCCCATTTCCTGCATGCTCCCCGATTTGCATTCCATTTTGCGGAACCGCCGCCGTCTTGGCCTTACGCAGTCCGAATTGGCTCGCTTGGCCGGCGTTTCCCAGTCTCTCGTCGCGAAAATCGAGGCGGGCAGGCTGGACCCCGCCTATTCTAAGGCAAAGCATTTGCTGGATGTTCTCGACCAGCTGAGCCGCCGTGAGGAGAAGCGGGCGAAGGAAGTAATGCATTCTCCTGTTTCATCCGTCAAGACTTCGGAGCTCCTCTTTCATGCCGTCTCTTTGATGCGCCGGCATGGGTTTTCGCAGCTTCCGGTGGAGGACGTGCAGGGGAAGATGGTGGGCAGCTTGTCGGAGCGTTCGGTTATCGAGCGGTTGGAGCAGGCCAGTGTCGGGAGGGGGCGGACGGCGGGTTCTTTGGATTCGAAGCACGTTCTTGTTTCTGAAATCATGGATGAGCCGTTTCCAACGGTTTCCGAGCTTACGCCGGTTTCCGCCATCGCCCACTTGTTGCACGATTCTCCTGCCGTTTTAGTGCTTAGGAAGGGGAAGCCTGCAGGCATTGTGACGAAAGCGGACTTGCTGAAGGTGCTCTAGCGCAACTTGGAAAGCATTCTCTCGAGTTCTTTTTGTAGTTGGAGCCAGTTCGGGCGGTGTGGCAGGGGAATGAAGGGGTCTGCCGCCGCCAGTTCTTTGGGGTCCGCTTCCCCGACTTTTTTTGCGGTTTCCTGGAAAAACGTTTTTTCGTTGAAGGGCATGAACTCGAACAAGGATTTCGCGTAAACGCGCGCCTGCGGCAGTACGCGCTTTTTGGAGAGAGCGTATTGCCGGAGGAGGCGGTGCACGTCGTAATAGTCCTTCCCCAGCGTGCGCGCGTGCAGGGCCACCATCTTCTGTGCCGCAAACGCTTCCACGGGAAACGTCTGGAGAAGAGGAGTGCGAATGAAAAATCCATACTCGTTCAGAAAAGATTTTGGCTCTAAGGAGACGAGAGGACTAGACGGTGTCCGGTACTTGAACTGCCCATCCAAGAAAACGTAGTCCTTTCCGATTCCATTCTCTTCGTCTGAGTAGGCTAACTTCCACCTGTAAAACTCGCCAAAGACGCGTTCGGGCCTGCTCGCCTGGAATCCTTGCGCGTTTTTCTTGAGGAATATGGAGAGCTTTTTCGGGGTTGAGCCGTACACGAAAAAGTCGAGGTCTTCCGAGAAGCGCTTGGCCTTCAAGTAGAACTGGTTGAGCGCCGTTCCTCCGAAAAACGCGTACGTTATTCCTTCCGCGTTGAAGCGGGAGGAAAGCCGTGCGAGCAGTTCCTGGATCTTCAGTTCCTTGACCACGTATTCGAGCGGTAGTCCCGTCTGGAGCAGCATGCTTTCCGGAATTTTCATGTTTTTCCCTTGGCTAGTGCTTCAAGCTCTATCCGAAAGAAGGCGGGGAAACCTTTTCTGCCTTCCCTCTCCATCCTTTTGCCTTCTCTTGCGATTCTGTCCGCCAGCCTCTTTTTCTTTCCTTCCTTCACATATTCGGCGAGTTCCATCCATTCCTGCCTGGAAAGGGAGGCTTCTTGCAAAGCTTCCAGCGCCTTCTTGAAGCCTCCCACCCACTTAGGCCTTGCGAGGCAGTCGTAGTACGTCTTGGCTTTCGTGGAAACGCGGATTCCCTCGAGTTCTTGAGTGCCCCAAAAGTCTTTTCCGAGTCCTACGAGCCTGACTTCGAATCCTTGCATGCTTCTGGAGCCGTACGTTTTTTCGGTAGCCAGGAAA
>SBBD01000055.1 GCA_005239845.1 archaeon
CTTTGTCAAAACAAGAAAAGGCAACATCTACTCTTCCAGGACAGGTTCGCGGTGCGTCCACTACTGCTCCCGCAGCCGCTTCGAAAGCGACCACGACTGCGGCAGAAAATCCGGAAGACGTTGTTTCAGCACAGATGATTGCTGAAGTGCAAGACGCTGTACCTCTCAAACCCGCAGAGGAGTCTGTGGATTCATTCATCGAGATGCCAGAAATGCGCACCGAAAAATCAGAAATGTACCGCAAGAGCGAGGGAGAAGAATCGGAGATAAAGATGAGATTTTACACAGGTGACGTGTATTATAAAAACTCATTAGGTCAGTATCAGCCGATAGACACGAAATTGATTGAGAAAGTCGGTGCCGGATGGGAGATGAAGAAGGCAGCATACCAAGTGAGTCTTCCTAAGAAGTTTCCAGATGAGCCGCTCACATTTGCTCGTGATGGATTAGAATTGGCAATCAGCGTCCCTGCTGGAAAAGCAAATCCGAGCAGAGGAAATGGAAAGCTCAAGACAAACTCCGATGAACGTACTCTTGAATATAAGGACGTATTCGGTTCCGGAATTGATTTGGAAGTAATGCTAACAAACGAGGCGCTCTACAAAAACATTGTCGTGAGCGACAAAGCGTCGCTCGGGAACTTTGAAGGAAAGGAGTTTGTCGAATTTCCGTTCACTCTTACCGGTAAGGGTGATGTTCAACTTTTGATTGACGGAGAGGTGCTCAAATCTGGAGATTCAGTGATCACAAGTCGCGAAGTTGCGATCGTAGATTCACAACGCAGCAAAGTGTACTTCTGGCCGCCCATTGCAAGAGATTCTGCAAGACATCTCACTGAGATCGCAATACACTATGAACGAGTCGGAGACACAATCTACTTCACGAAGCTCATTCCTGCAGCGTGGCTGAATGCGGCGACGTATCCAGTTCGAACCGACACTCTGGTGAGCTACTATTCGAATTCAGGAGGAGACGGAGAAATCTACAAGGGAGGCTCTGCGACTTGGAGTACAGAGCACGATGCGACATCGGGAACAGCCGACGGCACTGGTACCACCGCCTACACCTACTCCGAGCACGACGGCTCGACCTATTGGATTGGCCGCACCGCGCTTCCATTTGACACCCAAGGCCTTCCAGACACGGCTACCATCACTGATGCAAAACTCAAAGTCTACGTGAGTGCAAAGAGCGACGGAGACCCTCTCGGAAGTGACTTCATCAGGGTGGTGCAGAACACGACCGCCTCTGCGACTACTCTTGCTGGCACTGACTATGATCAGATTGGATCGATAAGTAACCCTACTGCGGGAGCGACAGATACGGATATTACGGGAGTCAGCACTGGCGCTTATTTGACGATTACTCTCAATAGCACGGGGCGCGGCTGGGTCAGTAAAACCGGATACACCAAGCTTGGCTTACGAGAAGGACACGATGCGACTAACTCTGCCCCTCCGAACGGAACTGGCATAACCGGATTGCAGATACGGACCGCAAACTATACAGGTACTACATCGGATCCGATCCTTGAGGTGACGTACTCCACTGGAGGAGGAAATAGTGCTCCCACTGCACCTACCTTGCTCCTCACCGAAGGGCAGACGAATCCCACGAATATCAGCGACAACACACCAGAATTCTCCGCAATCTACAACGATCCCGACGCGGGCGACTTGGCGAACAAGTATCGCATTCAAGTGGCTACTTCTTCGAGCTTCACGAACAATTATTGGGACTCCGGCACATCCACCATGGCGACGACGACCGCGGGCCAGCGGAGCTCCGACATCTCCTACGCGGGTTCTGCCCTTGCGTCTTCAACCACGTACTACTGGCGTATCGCATTCTCCGACGATGACGGTGCGACCGGCGCATGGAGCACTACCACGGCCACCTTTTCTCTCGCGGCCGCGGGTGGAGGCGGAGGTCCGTCTGGAAACTTCTTGCAGAACATTTCGTATGTATATGATGCAGTCGGGAATATCACGAACATCACAGATTACTCGACTACGGGCGCAGGTAAAGCCATCGTCTTCGGCTATGATCCTTTACATCGTCTCACCTACGCCTCGACAACCGCTGCAAGCTCAACTCCATACAAGCAAACCTTTGCGTACAATACGCTCGGCAACATTACCGAATGGAAGACGAACGCGAGCGCTACGAGCACCTACACCTATGCTGGCACCAACTACGCGAACCCGCACGCGGTGACGCAGATAGCAAATGGCACCACCACCACCACCTACGCATACGACAACAATGGCAACCTCACCTCCGTGATCGCGGGAGCCACAACTACACTTCACACCTACGACTACGCAAATCGCCTTATCCAGACAGCGATCGGAAGCGGAGGAAGCACGACCACGACGACCTACGCGTACGATTGGCAGGGCAACCGTGTCTCAATGACAACAGGAAGCTCGACAACCCACTACCCCTTCAAGCACTTCTCAAAGCTCTTCACAGGAAGTGCAGCAACAAGTACAGCATACATATTCGGCGGAGATACGCTCCTTGCCCTCATCGAGACAGCCTCAAGCACAAATGGAGGGGGAGGCACGAGTACGACCACACCGTTCAATTCAAATGCAGGAGGAGATGGAGAAATCTACAAGGGAGGTTCTGCGACTTGGAGTACGGAGCACGATGCGACATCGGGAACGGCTGATGGTACAGGTACCACCGCCTACACCTACTCCGAGCACGACGGCTCGACCTACTGGATTGGCCGCACCGCGCTTCCCTTCGACACTTCGGGAATCCCCGACACCGCTACCATCACGGGAGCAACCCTCAAGGTGTATGTCACTGCCAAGAGCGATGGAGACCCCGGTGCGAGTAACTTCATCAGGGTCGTCCAAAACACCACCGCAGGAGCAACA
>SBBD01000062.1 GCA_005239845.1 archaeon
CCTTCCCCGTCTCCCACTTCAACGCCAACTCCCGTTCCCCTCGACTTAAATGCTTCGAACGACACCAACCTCACGAATTCCACTTTCACTCTCAACTCCAGTTCCTCCAACGCGACTCCTGCTTCCAACACGCCGAGCTGATTTCCACATGCTTTTCCCTCTACTGCTCCTCCGTCCGTTGAACCGTCGTCCCTGCAATACGGCCAGTTGATGCCTGATATGGTGCTCCCTTCGCTCAACGAAATCATCCTGCTCTCTTTTCTCGTCGCGTTCCTCGCCGCCTTTTCCGCGACGCCATTCATCATCCGCAATTCCAAGCGCGTCGGCCTCGCGGGAAAAGACCAGAACAAGCTCTCCAAGCCTCTCGTTCCCGAAATGGGCGGCATCGCCATCGTCTTCGGCCTGAGTTTAGGTCTTTTGTCCTCCATCGCGTTCGGCTACAACTCGCTTCCGTTCGAAAAAATCGTGGTGCTTTTAGGTGCCCTCGCCACCATTCTCCTCATGGGCCTCATCGGTACCATCGATGACCTCTACGCCTTGAAACGCCGCGTGAAAGCCCCCTTGCCCTTCCTTTCCGCTATTCCCTTGAGTGCCGTGCGCGCGGGCACGCGCGTCATGAACCTTCCCTTTCTGGGCTCCGTCAACTTCGGCTCCTGGTATCCCTTGCTCGTGGTTCCTTTAGGCGTTGGAGGCGCCTCCAACGCCTTCAACATGCTGGCGGGCTTGAATGGCTTGGAAGCTGGCATGGGCATCGTGATGGCCCTGGCCATTGCGCTGGCCGCCTTTTCTTCGAACGCCGTGGAAGCCCTCTTGGTTGCCGTGAGTTTGCTGGGTGCCTTGCTCGCCTTTTTCTACTACAACCGCTACCCGGCACGCGTTTTTCCCGGCGATGTCGGCACTTACACCATCGGGGCCACGATCGCGTGCGCCGTCATCATCGGCAACCTGGAACTGCTGGGTTTCCTCCTCTTTCTCCCCTATTTCTTGGAGCTCATTTTCAAGCTCAAGTCCCGCTTTCTCGCCCAGAGCTTCGGAATTCCGCAAAAGGACGGCACGTTGAAGCCTCCCGAGAGAAAGAACTCGCTCACGCACCACGTGATGGCCTTGCGTCCCCTCAAGGAATACCAGGTCGTGGCGCTCCTGCTGCTCCTCGAATCCATGGTTGCCATTTTCGCCCTCTGGTTCACGGTCTACTCGTAAATCGTTTTTTCGCCTTTATAGTTCTTCCAACCCCTTAAAAAAATCCATCATTTTCTTCCCCTCGTTTTCGCCCTACAAGCAACTTCGCTATTCCACTCCTTCCCTTTTCCGTCCCCCTCTCTAAAAACGACTTCCTCTTCCGGTTTCCCCATTTACTTAAAAACATAGTTTGCCTAACGTCTTGTCATGTCCTACGTCTTCGATGAAGCCAAACAGGAAGCCGCTCAACTCGTTCTGGATGCGCTTTCTTCCCAAGGTCTCCGGCTGAAGGATGCTCGCCTTGTTCCCACAAAGGACGCGCAGCACGGGTCCCTCGCCAGCTCCGCTTGTTTTGGGGCGGCCAAACAGCTAAAGACAACCCCTCCACTGCTCGCGGAAAAACTAGCCTCCAAAATTTCCCTCTCCCAAAGCCGCTATTTTGCCTCCGTGACCGCCATGAATGGCTACCTCAACTTCACGTACTCCCAGCAATTCTATTACGAAACGCTCTCCCAAATCGCGTCCTCCTCCGAAAAGCCCACTCCAACCAAATCCCCTTCTTCCTATGCCCCGTACGGCTCGAACGCCTCAGGAAAAGGAAAAACCATTGTGTTGGAGTATTCGCAGCCCAACGTCGGCAAGCCCATGCACGTCGGGCATATTCGTTCCACGATCATCGGGGACTGTTTCCGCCGCTTGTACGCGTTCAACGGCTGGAAAGCCGTAAGCATGAACTACCTCGGAGACTCTGGCATGCAGGTCGCCAAGCTCCTCTTAGCCATAGAACTGTTCCAGGACATGCCCGAGCCGAAAAACGAGAAAATCATGCTCGAGTACTACGTGAAAATCCACCAGAAGATAGCGGAAGACCCGGAACTCGAGAAGAAGGCACGGCAACTACTTGAAAAAATCGAAGTAGGCGACCCGGCCACCCTTAAGAACGTACGATATATTCGAGAAAAAAGCTACCAGGCCTTCCAGCGCAACTATGACTTGCTGGGGGTTTCGTTCGATGAAGTCATCGGGGAGAGCGCGTTCATTGAAGATTCGAAAAAAGTGGTGCAGGAAGCCGTAAAAAGAGGAATTGCCTCGAAGGAGAAAACCGGGGAAACCCTTGCAAAACTCGAGCCCCAGCTTCCCAACACCGTGCTCTTGCGCTCGAACGGCACCACGCTCTACCTGACGAGGGACGTGTCGCTTGCCGAATACAAGCACCAAAAATACCGTTTCGAAAAGAGCGTCGTCTTTACGGCCGCCGAGCAGAACCTGCATTTCCGACAGCTCCTCCGCCTCCTCGAACTCTTCGGCAAGCCTTACGCTTCAACGTACCACCACGTCGGGTTTGGCACCATCGACTTGCCGAGCGGGAAAATGTCCACAAGGAAGGGCAACGTCGTGTTTTTAGAGGACGTGCTGAACGAGGCCATCGGGTTTGCCTTGAAGGAAGTGCAGTCTCGGCAGCAAGCGTACGCGCCAGAAACCCAGCAAGAAATCGCGCGTTCCGTCGGAATAGCGGCCTTGAAGTATTCCGTGCTCCGCATCCAAATGGAGAAGAACATCGTCTTCGTTCCCGAGGAGGCCGTAAAATTCGACGGAAACACGGCGTCGTACCTGCAATACATGGCCGTAAGGGCAAAAAACGTTTTCAGGAAAGGAAAAATAAGCCAACTTCCGTCCCTTCCTACTTCGTACGCTTTCAACTCCAAGGAGCAGGAACTGGTTTCCCTTCTTTCTTTCTATCCTTCCGTGGTTTCCTCTTCAGCTAACTCGTTTTCTCCGCAGGCCTTGTGCGACTACGCCTTCAAGCTGGCCACGTGCTTCTCCTCTTTTTACGACGCCTGTCCCGTATTGAAGGCGGAGACGGATGAAGCGAAAGCGGCAAGACTACACCTCGTCAAAAGCACGCAAGGGGTTCTCGAGTCCGCCTTAGGCCTTTTGGGAATCCAAGTGCCCGAACGCATGTGAGGTTAGTGAAGCACCGCCCAACGCCTTTTGGGCCCATTCCTTGGTAGAAAACACGTGCTTTACCCTCGTCTTCGGGGAGCGCGTTGCCCTTCTTCCGTTGTTGCCTGTGGCCAGACGCCTCCCAGCCGCAAGCCAACGAGTTGCAGTCCCACACTTGCCGCCCTTAGCGGGTTCCAGCTCCGTCGGAGTTGAGGCCTTAGCCCCAAACGGTCCACGGTCAGGAACCGGTTTCCTTGAAATTGGTCCGTTGGAAGCTGCGTTTCTGAGACATGGAATCCGAACCTGCCGTCTTTTCTGCGCACCGCCACGTGGTCTTCCCCCTCCATTCGTATTATGGGGTGGCTGGCGTGAACGAGCTCGAATCGCGTTTGCTTGCCTCCCACTCTTTTTAGCGCCTCTTCCAGTGCCGTCCGAGGCACGCTGTGAAACACCATGCCCGTCACTTGGTGACCACGATGTCGATGCTGCTCACTTTCGTGTTCCTTCCCTCCTCCGAGGTAAGCTCTTCCGTGCCGAGCTCGACGTGCTTGATTTGCAGGGAAGAAACGAAGCGGTGCTTGACGATCTGGCTGATGTCCACGGCTTTCGTGATGGACTTTCCTCTCGCCCGAATATGGATTTCCGGCAAGCCTTGGTTGAACTGCGTCACGACAGCCAAGACGTAGGCCATCGTGTCCTTCTTTCCCACCAGAATCACGTTGCGTTCCTTGGGCGCGTGCGGAGTTGCGGGTTCCCTGTTGCCGCCTTGTCCCTGGCGATGCTGGCCGGGTTCCTTGCTCTCTTGGCGTTGGGGTTGCGGTACTGGTTGTTCCATGCGAATCCACCTCGTTGGAGTTGTTGTTGCAAAAAACCTTGGGTGACTTCGTTATATAATTTTTCGCCGTTGGAGAAAAGGGTTTTCCTGGCGCGTTTTTTCCTTCTCTACTTGATTTTTTCGTCGTAGGCTCCTTCCTGCACGGCTTTCAACGCTTCTTTAGGGTCTTTTCCGTCCACGGTGACGCCCATGCTCTTGCACGTGCCGATGACTTCCTTGACGGAGCCCTTCAAATCCTTGGCAAGGCTCGAGTCCTTTTTCGCCTTGGCTATGCCTACCACTTGCTCGAAAGACACGTTGCCCAGAATCCGTTTTCCTTTTGCGCCAGGCTCTTCCTTCACGTTCTCCTTGATGCCCAGCTCCTTTTTGATGAGGGCGGAAACGGGGGGAGTCCCCACGTCGACTTCAAACGTCTTCGAGTCCGTGTCCACGATGACCTTCACGGGGACGGAAATGCCCTTGAACGCGACCGTCTTCTGGTTGATGAGGGCAATCACTTGTCCGATGTTGACCTTCGCGGCCCCGAGCGCGGGCCCCAAGGGAGGGCCTGCCGTGGCGTTGCCTCCTTCCACGAGCGCCGGAATCGTCGTCTTTCCCATGGTTCATCCCTACCCAAAATTTTTTACTTTTGGATTGCTTTCCCCGTTTTCTTTTTCGATGTTGAATGGAGTTAACCGTTTTCGTTGGTTGATTGGTTTTCGTTGCTCTTGTCTTTTCACTGTTGGATTACCTTGATGGTGTTCAGCTTGATGGTGACGGGGATGGGCACGGCCACTTCCACGAGCTCCACGATGACTTCCTCCTTCTCCCGGAAGATGCGCACCACTTTCGCCTTTTCTCCCTTGAACGGCCCGGAAGTGATTTCCACCATGTCTCCCTCCGACAGCGTGATTTCCTGGGGCTTGCTTTCCAGCATGTCCTTCAAGTCCTCAATCCGCATGGGGTTCTGGAGGATGCCCTTGACGTGCGGAACGTTCGTGATGAGCCGCTTGGCCTCCACTTCGTTGTCCGCTTCCGCAATAAGATAGCCCTTCAAGTAGGGGGATACGACGATGCTCTGCACGGGGATTTTCGTCTTCTTGGCCTTCTCGTGCAGCAAGTCCGCTACGATGTTTTCTTGGCCTGCCGTCACCCGGAATGCAAACAGCATGGTTTTTCTCCCTTTCTCCAAAATCCTCAATACTTCCCCAAAACGACTTTCTTTCCCTTTTCTCTTTTCCGTCCTTTTACGCCCCGGAAATGGCGGAGCGCAGGAAGACGGCCGCCATCGCGATAATGTACCCGATGATTCCCACGACGACCATGCCGATGGCCGTGCTCATCGCTATCTGCTTGAACTCGTCCCTTCCCGGCTTGTGCGTCACGTTCAGGACGCGCTCGCTTTGCTTGATGAAACTGTCGAACATGCTTCCCAGCTTGCCGATGCCTTGGGGCTCTCCCGCCGGAACCGCCTGGTTTGCGGCAGGCTTGCTTTGTTGTTGTGCCTGCTGCCGTTGATTGCCTTGGTGC
>SBBD01000153.1 GCA_005239845.1 archaeon
GGGACTCGTGGCGCAAGCCGCACGGCATCGACAGCAAGCAACGGCAGAAGCTCGTGTGGGCGGGAGCCACGGTCAAAATAGGCTACCGCAGCGCGAAGAAGGGAAGGCACTGGCACCCGCAAGGGAAGCCGGAAGTGCTGGTGCGCAACGCAAAGGAGTTGGAGGGCGTTGAGAAGGAAGTTTTGGTCCGGCTCGCGGGCGGAATTTCCCAAAGGAACAAGGACGTACTGCGTAAGAAAGCCTTGCACATGGGAGTGAAGGTATTGAATTGAGGCAAAGGGGAACGGGATAGATTAGAAGAGGAAAAAAAAAGCTTTGTTTTTAGGGTAGGAAAACCATGTCGTTGAAGACGATCCGCCGTCTGGCGGCAAAGATTTGGAAGAGCGGGGAAAGCCGCGTGCGCATTCTGGACGCAAAAAAGGCCAGCGAAGCGCTTACCACCGAGGATGTCAAGCAACTGATCGCCGAAAACGTAGTCGTCTTGCTTCCCCAGCAAGGGGTCTCCAGGGGAAGAGCGCGTGACGTCAGGGAAAGAAAGCGCAAGGGAAGAAAGAGCGGGCCCGGCAGCCGGAGGGGCGCGGCATTCGCAGGCATGACCGCAAAAGAGAAGTGGATGCGGCAGGTGAGGGCGCAGCGCAGGCTGCTTCGTTCGTTCAAGAAAACCATTTCCACGGAAAACTACAGGAAAGCATACCGCAGGATCAAGGGAAACGCGTTTCTTACCAAGAAACGCTTGGAGGAGTACGTGAAGGGCTTGAGCGCCCAGACTCCAGGGAAAGGTGAAACGAGTTGAGCAAGGCTACCGGCGCAACGTATGACGTGCACTTCCGCAGGAGAAGGGAGGGGCGGACGGACTACGAGAAGCGTTTGGCCCATTTGAAATCCAGGAAGACGAGGCTCGTCGTGCGCAAGACGAACCGTTATGTCGTGGTGGCCTTCGCGGGCTTTGACGTTAAGGGAGACCACATCCTTACCTCCAAGAGCTCGAAATCGCTCTCCAAAATCGGTTTTCCGGGCAAGTGCAACACGTCTTCCGCTTACTTGACGGCATTTTGGTGCGCCAAGGAGGCGCAGAAGAAGGGGGTCAAGGAAGCCATCCTGGACCTCGGACTGCATGCGCCCACGAAAGGCAACGTGCTGTTCGCCGCCTTGAAGGGAGCCGTGGACGCGGGCGTGCAGGTCCCCTTCGAAGAGTCCATTCTTCCTTCCGAGGACCGCATCAAGGGAAAGCACTTGGGGGAAACGGCCGTGAAAGCGTTCGAGGAATGCAAGCAGAAACTACAGAGTTAAGAGGGATGAAGCGTGAGAGAACGAGAAAGAGAACGGGCGCCGTGGGTTCCCAAGACGGAGCTCGGGAGGAAAGTGGCGGCAGGGCAAGTGGCCAGCTTTGACGAAATCGTGGCCGCGGGAAAACCCATCCTGGAAACCCAGATCATCGACCTCCTGCTTCCCGACCTGAAGGAGGAAGTGCTGAACGTGAGCAGCACGCAGCGCATGACCGCCTACGGAAGAAAGCAGCAGATGAGGGCTGTGATCATCGTCGGGAACCAGCGCGGCTATATAGGAGTTGGAGTTGGAAAGGCCGCGGAAGCGCGCGACGCCATCCAGGAAGCCATCACAGACGCGAAAAAAAACATTGTGAAAGTCAACTTGGGCTGCGGCTCGTGGGAGTGCGGCTGCGGAACGCCGCACAGCATTCCCATCAAGGCGTTCGGGAAAAACTCAAGCACGCAGATCGAAATCCGGCCTGCCCCGAAAGGGGTGGGAATCGTGGCGGGAAGTGTGGCCAAGAAGGTGTTGGAATTCGTGGGGGTCAAGGACTGCTGGACCTTTACGAAAGGGAGGACGCGCAACGTGCTGAACATGGTGCTGGCCACCGTGAATGCGCTGAATTCCTTGAACCAAATGAAGGTGGGCACGCAAACCATCGAAGTAAAACCTGTTGAGACACCCGCCCAAACACTCCCTGTTCCCGAAGGCTTCCAAGAGCCTGTTGAACCCGCTCCTGAAAACGCTGAAAAGCCTGAAGAAAGCAAGACGACCGAGGAAAGCGAAAACGAAACCGGGGAGGGCGCCACCTCAACGAGTTGAGCTAAACAGAAGAAGGTATTTTTTATGACGAACGTGTTTGCGGTGGTGCGCGTGCGGGGAGGCATGGAGACCCGCGGAAAGGTGGAAGGCACTCTTCGGCAGTTGCACTTGCGGAGAAAACAGGAATGCGTCTTCGTAAAGGAATCGGGTGCCCTGAAAGGCATGCTGTTGCTTGCGAAGGATTTCATCACGTGGGGAGAAATTAATTCGCAGACGTGCGAACAACTCATTGCTCAACGAGCCAAAGTGGCGGGAGACAAGCCGTTGACGGACGAGTACGTGTCTAAAAACAGCTCGTTCAAGTCCGTCAAGGAATTCGCGCAGGCCGTGGCGGAAGGAAAAGGCGCTTTCAAGGACGTGAAGGGCCTGAAGCCCCTGCTTCGCTTGGCTCCTCCCCGCCAAGGGTTCGGGGGCAGCATCAAGCGCGCGTTTCCGGAAGGGGCGCTCGGCTACCGCGGCGATAACATCAACGAGCTGCTGCAGCGCATGCTGTGAAAAAAGGGAAAAGAAACGAATTCAACGCCCTCCCTAAATCCTTTGGCCCTAAAAGGCCCTCGTCGATAAGCTTTTTTAATTGGAAGACCAGCGTTTAGTCTGATGGCCAAGCCTCGTTTCTTGTTTCCACGCCAGCCCAAGCCGCTCAGAGCCCGGGCTAACCACGTCATCCAAGTGCCCCTAGCCGAACGCTTACCCCTCACGCCCAGGGAAGTGCGCCAATGGGTGGCCCGAGCGGATCCCACGCCCATCCAGCGGTTGTACTGGGCCGTCAACCCCTTCTTCTGGGGAAGATTTGGGGGCATCGAGCGAAACCTCAACCGTTCCATCGAAAGAATCAACTTCTACTCGTCCACCATCCGGTTCATGCATGGCCATGCCGACGCCTATGTGAGCGGCGGAAATCCGTTCCGGGAGGAGGTGTTATTTGCCCCCGAAAACCTGGGTCCTTACCACGACCTCATACGAAGGCGGATATGGTGGAATCGGGTACGAGCGATAGGCAAACTCGTCTTAGGCATTCCCCAGCTCACGTCGCTCCGGCTGTTCGGGGCCGAACGGCTTCTGAAAATGGCACCGGACTCCCTCGAACCTTTTTTCCAGCGTTGGACGCGACGAAGGCAAGCGCAGACCAAGGGGAGTTTTGCGACGTGGCTGCCTTCCAAGCACGACGAGCTCGTCGAAATGCTGGATTCGCTGAGAAAAGAAAGACGGAAGCGTGGCACCGACGAAGCCGCCTCAGAAACGGCCAGCCTCCAGCAAGCCGGCATGAACGAATTGGTGACGCTGACGAACGCATTGCGGGAATTGGAACGGGCCCGTGTGGGGGACATGTACCGCGTGTTAAGGCAACTGGCCATCCTGCGGCAGTGGAGAGAAAGCGCCAAGCACCAAATCAAGATCCCCATTCGGGAGAAAAGAGTGGAAGAGGCGACGTCCCACTTGAACGGTCTCATCCAGGCCAAAAAGCTGGTGGACCACGGAGAAGAAGAGCACGATGACGCCTACTTTGATGATGAAAACGGCTCGCTCCAAAAAAAAGGCATTTCGTTGCGCGTGCGGACGATCCGAAAAGGGAGCCGAACGGAACGCTGGATCATCCTCAACCGCGACCTTCGCCCGCCGTTGGGAGAAGTGCATCCGTTCTACCGAGGTAAAGAACCGCGACAAATCCACGAGGTGGTGGTGGCGCCAGAAACCCACGCACGAAAAGCGGCGGACATCTTGGAACAAGTAGGCGTCTTCGTAACGGAGGCCCCTCAGACGCTGGAATCGTTTACGCGGGCACTCCAACGCAAAGGAATCGAAGTCGCCTTTCGCATTCAAAAGACGAGGCAAGTAATTGCAGACCCAAAAGGGCGCGTGCAACTTTTTTTGGACCGGAACATCTGCGCGCGAAAAGGGGAACGGACGGTCGAGCTGGCGCCCCACTTGGAAGTCGAGGTCACCCGGCCCAAGAAAGGCTGGAGGACGCTCTTGGAAGAAGTCGGCCTTCGCATGCAGCGCGTTACAGGAAGTCCCTTCCTGCGCCCCCAGCGTGCCTTTTACGCGGAAATGGCGCGCAAGGGCTTGGAAAGGGCAGCGTGACCGTTCTGCTGAAAAAACAAACCCTTAAATTCCTTGAAAAAGCCAAGGGTATGCAATGATGACATTGCCCCAGGCGGAGCCGAGAGGCTGTGACGAACGAGGTAGCTGCTGACCCATCACGTTTTTGACCTATGGAGGACGTGAAGAGAGCGCAGGACAGGCGGCGATGAGGAAATGGATGCCTTCAAGGGATTGGCCTTTTTACTCATACGCCGAATACCGGAAGCTCCCTCTGTCCAAGAGGGATAGCCCCGTCCAGTGAGGCATTCAACAAAACGCTTAAAATGGGCGCCGTACAAAGGGTAGATGCTGATGAACCGTAATTCTAGAGGCCAATAGCATGTACGATGTACTCGTAATCGGGGCGGGAGCCGCAGGGCTTACGGCCGCCATCTATACCGCCCGCAAAAAATTGAAGACGCTCGTCGTGGGAGTGGATGTGGGGGGGCAAATGAACCTGACCTCGCACATTGAGAATTATCCGGGGACGCCGGCCATGACCGGCCCCGCGTTGATGAAACTATTCCAGGAACAAGCCGTGCAATTCGGGGCCGAGCTCGTCATTGGGAAAATCGCGAAAGTGGAAAAAGGAGCAAACTGGGGATTCGTTTCTACGATGACGAATGGGGAAAAAATCGAGAGCAAGACCGTCATTCTCGCCTTCGGGTTGGTGCCCAACATGCTGGAAGTGCCGGGGGAAGACCAGTTTTTCGGAAAGGGCGTTTCCACGTGCGTGACGTGCGACGGCCCCTTATACAAAGGGAGGGCGGTTGCCATTGTGGGCGGAGGGAATTCGGCCGTGGAAGGGCTGTTGGAAGTGGCGAACTATTGCACGAAAGTGTACTCTATTCACAGGCGGGACAAGTATACGGCAGATCCTGTGACGCTAGAGAGACTGCAAAAAGCGCAAAATGTCGAGTTCGTGAAAAACACGGTCGTCGTGGAAATCAAGGGCGACCTCGGGATCAAGAGCATCGTGGTGGAAGACCTTGCCACGAAACAGAAAAGGGAGATTCCCGTGCAGGCCGTATTCGTTCAGATCGGGCACAAGGCGGATACGTCGCTCGTGAAAAGCTTGGTGCAATTGAGTCCCAAGAACGAGGTCGCGATTGACGATCGGTGCCGCACGAACATCGAAGGCGTTTTTGCTGCTGGCGACTGCACGACGATTGCGTTCAAGCAGACCGTGATTTCTGCAGGAGAAGGGGCCAAGGCCGGCCTGGAATGCGCCCGCTTTCTTTCTGGAGGGAAAGGAATCACGATTGATTGGAGCTGAAAGGGAAGCGGGGGTAGAGGCGACACGCGTAGGGGGCAGAGCCCCCTAGAGGTGTCGAGGCAAAGGAATCACGATGGACTGGAGCTAGTGAAAGCCGGATGGACTGATGCGTCAATCCCCAAACTATTGTTTGGAGGTTGCCTTGTTATTAGAATGCCAACGAAAAAGGGGGACATCTCCTTTCCCAGGAAACAACGATTCTTCAGGCGGTCAGCCCAAGCACTTCACAACTAGCTTGCGGGATGATATAAAAATACCATAAAATTTATATATGTATTATTTGTATAATTTTGATGGTGAGGAGAATGAACATCAGCATGCATTTTGAAGGGTATGCGGAAAAGATTATCGCCGAGGCCCTACGCCAAGGCTTAGTGAAGACCAAGGCGGAGGCGTTGAGGCTGGGCCTGCTCGAGCTGAATGACAAGTACGGTTTAGTCGCTACGGACCTTGAGCAGAAGGAGCTGGAACAAGACCTCGCGGAGTTTGACCGCATGGAAAAACGGCTTGCCGCGAAAAGCACAAAGCTTCACCATGCCAAGAGTATCGACGAAATATTTGCTTGAGGCGCATCGGCTTGTACGAACTCTACTATACCGATGAATTCAAGCGTGACGTCAAAAGGCTGGACGGTTCCATGCAAGCACGGCTTAGGAAAGCAATTGAAAAAATCATGCAAGACCCGACC
>SBBD01000111.1 GCA_005239845.1 archaeon
CCGTCCTAGAGGTTTCGTTCCACGAGCCCGCGGATGTTGTCTTTAGGAATGGCGCCGATGCTTTGGTCGACGACTTTTCCCTTCTTGAACACCAAGAGCGTGGGAATGCTCATGATGCCGTACGCCTGCGCCAGCGAAGGGGCTTCCTCCGTGTTGAGCTTGACGAATTTCGCCTTGCCCTTCATCTCGTTCGCTACCTCTTCAAAACGCGGCGCCATGATTCGACATGGGAAGCACCACTCGGCCCAAAAGTCCACAATCACTACGCCGTCGTTCTTCAAGACTTCCTGCTGGAAATTCGACTCATTTGCATGGACGAGCGTCATTAGGCATCTCTCGTATATCTCAACGTAGCTATCAGTGAATATCTTATAGGACGGAACAGGTTTTAACCTTTTTGGGAGGGCAAGAAACCCCACGCGTTCATGCAGAGGCTTTAGGTGTTGGAGTCAGCGTTCTTGCGTGGGCTTTTGTGCATGTTGCACCAACGCGTTTTGAAGGGCGACAAGCGCCTCAAATTGCAATTCTTTTCCTTGCTGGTGCCTCACAATAAATAGTCCTCCTTTTTCAGTAGCTGGCTTTACTTCCAATCCATGCAGCGTCAAGATGGTTTTGACGCTCGAGTGTTGGAGCGCTCTTGAAAATTGTTCTCCTTCCAGCCCCAAGAATCGAGGATCTATGGCCACATTCTTTATCATGCTCTTCCTACCTTACCACTTGCAGCAAAAGCTCCAGCACGATGAAGGCCGCAACAGCTCCCACTACAAAACGCGGATCAATTTGCACGTTGGAGCTCTTCACGTCGTAAAAGCGGATGAGCCCCGTAGAGCTGCTGGGCGTCGAAATGCGGCGGTCGGCCATTGGAATCAGAAGCGTTCAGGAAAACAACGTTTAAATAACGTTCGGCCACCCAATCCCTCTCGAGCAGTATGAGCGCGGAAGAGGACTTCAAACGGGAGCTTCCCCACATCCTGGTGCTGGCTGTCCTCCTCCTCGTCCTTCTCATCGTGGTTACTAAGTTCAAGTGGATCCACTGCTCGCAAGTTCCAGGAGACTGGTGCAACGTGTACTGCAGCATCAACGGCAAGTCCCGCGTCGCCATTGTTTCCGGAGAAAACGGCACGGGCAACCCCAGCGCCTTGTTCAACCTCACCACGAACATCCGACAGAATACGTACTTGGAACCGTATCCCGCCAACGAGATCAGCGCGTCGCTCTTGAGCAATTACGAACTCGTGGTGTTCGAGCGCATGCGCGAGGTCACGCCAAGGCAAGTGAGCGCCATCCTGCAGTACGCGGACCGCGGGGGCAGCATCTTGTGGGTGGGAGATGCCGGCGTCGAACAACGCCTTTCCGCCGACGACTTGGCGGAAGCCAAGATCAAAAACGAGTCCGACCCCGGCTATTACGAGGACTTCGTGGAAGAGTACAACAAGTCGAAGGAAGGCTTCGGCAGGCTCGAAGCCTTGTTCCGCGTCTCTTTCCAGCACATGGAGAACGGCACTTCGTTGCGCATGAAGGTGGCGGACCGCAACTCGTTGATGATGAAGGGCTTGAACCAGACGTTCGACATTAACGCGAAACAGTTCGCTAAAGTAAATGCGGATGTCTCCAAGTCCGCGCTCGTCGCTTCCGTCTATGGCACTTCCGCGTGCACGTTCGACAGCCCGTGCCCGGCCCTCGTGGCCAACAAGTATGCGGCGTGGATGGTCTACATTTCCTTTCCTCCCGAGCAAATCAAGTCCCAGACCGCGCTCAACAATATTTTCGACTTCCTGGTAACCTGCTAGCTGCCCCTAACCACTTCAACCGACCACTCCCTTTAATAAAAATTCCCTCGTTTTTCCCTTGTGCTATTTGGGGTGTATTTCCATGAAAAAGCTTGCCATTAACGGGTTCGGGAGAATCGGAAGGCTCTTCTTCCGCGCCGCCCTTGCTCACCCCACGTTCAACCGCCAGTTCGAAATCGTCGCTATTAATGACTTGACGGACGCCCCCACCCTTGCACACTTGCTGAAATACGATTCCGTGCACGGCAAGTTGGAAGGCGGCGTCAAGGCCCAGGGAACCAGCTTGTCCGTGAATGGGAAAACCATCCCCGTGTTCGCCAAGAAAACCATCGAGGAACTGCCGTGGAAAGAGCTGGGCGTCGAATACGTTCTGGAGAGCACGGGCTTCTATACGGAAAAGGCGAAGGCAGAAGCCCATATGAGGCAAGGCGCCAAGAAAGTCATCGTTTCCGCCCCTTGTACGGGTTCCGACTTCACGCTCGTTTTGGGCGTGAACGACGAGAAATACGATGCCGCGAAGCACCACGTCATCAGCATGGCCTCCTGCACCACGAACTGCCTCGCCCCAGTGGCCAAGCTCTTGCATGAAAACTTGCAGATACAAAGCGGGTTCATGACGACGGTGCACGCCTACACGAACGACCAGCGCATCCTCGACTTGCCGCACAAGGACTTGCGGCGCGCGCGTTCTGCCGCCGTAAACCTGATTCCCACGAGCACGGGGGCGGCGAAAGCCATTGGGGAAGTCATTCCCGAACTGAAAGGAAAGCTGGATGGTTTAGCCATCCGCGCCCCCATTCCTGATGGAAGCGTCAACGATTTGGTGGTGTCGGTAGCAAAGCAGGCGAAGGCCGAGGAAGTCAACGCCTTCTTGAAGGAGGCCGCTGAAGGTTCCCTGAAAGGCATTCTCGAATACTCTGAAGACCCCCTGGTTTCCTCGGACATTATCGGCAATCCCCACTCGGCGATCGTGGACGGCTTGAGCACGAAGTGCATCGGCAACACGGTGAAAGTGCTGGCGTGGTACGACAACGAGTGGGGGTACAGCAACCGCCTCGTGGACGTCTTCCCCTTGCTTTAAGACGGCTTGCCTGCCTTTCTTCTTAACGCTCCTTGCCTACAAATTTCCCTCAACGCGAGGAAACTTTCTTTGTTAGTTCCGCCTTGACTTTCATTCGAATGGCCTGCAGCCTTTCCCTCAACTCCTTCGTTTCTTTTTCTGAAAAAACGGTGGCGGGCGAGGAAGACCTTGCCATTATTGCTTTCCCCTTTTTTTGCTTCCGGGGGGCTCTGCGTCTTTTCATAAAACACCACAACAACCTTTGCGTGCTTTCCTGTTCAAAGCAAGAGCATGAACAACGCAAAAAGCAGGAAGAACACGATGGCGACTTCCGTGTACAAGTACGACAGGAGCGCGAGGAGGACGGGAATCAACCAAGCGAGCCTTTCAAACTCCGCGTTTCCCGTCAGCGCGACTTTCGTCCCGATGACGACGCCTACCGCGTAAACGAGGAACACGAACGCGGAAAAGCGCCGGATGCTTTCCGTCAAGTACTTGATGATGCTGTTCGTGATGTCCTCCAGCAGTCCCATGCTTTCCCTTATCAAAAACCCGATTTAAATACGTTTGCGGAAAGGCGGTTTTATGCCTTCCTTCTATTCGTAAGGCTCTTGCGGTATTGCTTGGAAAGCGTCCTTCAACAACCTATATATAC
>SBBD01000109.1 GCA_005239845.1 archaeon
ATCGTGAACAGCACCACGAACACCAGCGTCGTCTTGTTCTATCCCAAGACGCTCGTGCACGCACGCTATACGATTACGAACGCGGCCGCTAACGTCACAGCAAAGCCGGATCTCGTCGTTTCCAGTATCGCGTTCTCGTCTAGTAGTCCGACGGTAGGCGAGACCGTTACCGTGTACACGGCGACAAAGAACATTGGGACGGCGAGCAGCGCGAGTTCGACGACGAGGGTTTCGCAGCCCAACGGCGTCTTCTACCAGAGCATTTCTGCGCTTGCTCCCAACGCGCAGGTCACGCGCGCGACGAGCTTTGCCTGTTCTTCCGTTGGCACGTTCACAGTTTCGGCCACGGCGGACTATTACAACACGAACGCGGAGTCCAACGAGTTCAACAACAACAAAACCGCAAGCGTGTATTGTGCTCCTGCGAATCAGTCGAACGCGACTAAGCCGGACCTCATTATCGAGAGTATTACGTTTTATCCGGCTTCGCCTAAAGTAGGCAACACGGTATATGCTTTCGTTGGAACAAAAAATATCGGGAATGCGCCTGCGAGCGCTTCGACGACTCAAATAAACGAATCGTTCGCCTTGAGTTACCACCCAGTGCCTGCCCTTAATCCCGGGCAAAACACCAGTTCCTTTGTGGTCTTTACGTGCTCTGCGGCAGGCTGGCGTTCGGTTTCTGCCATCGCCGATTTCTACAATCAAGTCAACGAATCCAGTGAGACGAACAACTCTGCTGGGCGCTCCATCTACTGTTCTCTTGCCCCCTCGCCGACGCCTACCCCGAATGCCACTACGCCGACCCCGACTCCTAACGCAACTACTCCTACCCCGACGCCTACGCCTGGACCCGGCGCCGATTTCATCATCAAAAGCATTACGTTCTCGCCGAGCGAGCCCTACGTAGGGCAGTCGGTTTACGTGTATGTGAAAACGGAGAACCTTGGCCCCGGCCCGGCCATTTCTTCTACCACTAGGCTCTACCGCGTCGGCGATGGCTTCACGGACTTTGGCATTCCCTACCTGCTTCCCGGCAGCTATGTCACGAACACCACTAACTTTACCTGCAGCAGCGCCGGCACCGTCTCGTTCACGGCCTATGCCGACGTCTTCTACCGAGTTCCTGAAACCGACGAGTACAACAACTTACTGAACGCCAGCGTGTACTGCCGGTCCAGCGGCGGCTGCATCAAGGAGCCGTGCTTGGAAGCGTACAGCGCATCGGGCGGCATTACGGGGTACGTCTTAGCCTCGCAAGTCGTCGAACAACTCGAGGAAGAGGCGAGTTCGCTTCCCCCCGAGAAATCCGCGCCCTACCAACAGCTCGCCCAGCAGCTCAAGCAAAAGCTTTCCTCGAACCCGAAAGGCGTCCTGCTGACGGCACAAACCCTGCGAGCGGACGTAGCGGAACTAGCGAAAGAACGCCAAAACTTCAGCAACGTGTTCGCGTTGACGGCGGCGCTCGCCGTCTGCGTTGCAACCGCTTGGTTCTTCCACGACAAGCGCAGGAAAAAGATTGCCATCCCGCCTGTCCACAAGTCTAAACGCTGGAAGAAACGGTAGAAAACGACGCCTCTTCTTTTCCATTTTTTTCTTTCTCTCTTTTGTCCTGCAGCGTCTCCCCGTCTCCCATTTTCTAGATTTCTTTAGCTTCCACACTCCTCCCCGTATTCTACGGTGTGCCTTCCTTTACCCTCCTTCGTTTTCTTTTCCTTTTCGCGCTTACGGCCTTCCCCTTCCCCCGCCTTTTCTTAGGCATTTTGCGGCTAGAGAAAGCCTTTAATACAACCAACTCAAGCGCTTCTACAGGCGTGACGCCCCGGTGCATTTCATGAAAAAAATCCTCGTTTCCAGCGTTTTGGCACTATTGCTTGTTCTCCCTGCGCAAGCGGCTCCAGACTACCGCGTCTCCAACGTGGCCTTCAGCGATTCCACTCCCAGCGTGGGGAAAACCATTTCCGTTTTCGTGACCACCCAAAACGCGGGGTCCGCCGCTTCCGCGAATTCGGTTACTTCCTTTGCAGGGCCCTACCAAGAATTTCGGGTTCCTGCCTTGAATGGAAACGCTAGCGTCACGCACGCGGCCTCGTTTACGTGCAACGCGGCGGGCACGTTCTACTTTACGGCGCAAGCGGACGCGAAAGACGACGTGGACGAGTCCAACGAGGGCAACAACGCGAGAACCGTTTCCATCTATTGTGCGCCCGCGGTCTCCATTGCCTCGGCAACCACTCCCACGCCAACTCCCCGCGCTTCGAGCCCTTCTCCCACGCGCCTTCCCACTCCCCTCCTTTCCGCCACGCCGGTTTCGACCCCCAAGCCCACGCCGCAGCCCCGCAAGGCCGACTACCAGGTTTCCATGGCGTTCAGCTCAAGTCACCCCAAAACCGGAGAAATGGTGGCCATTTACGTCACTACCCGCAATGCTGGCAGAAGTGCTGGAACTCGCTCGTCTTCCACGCGCTTTACGCTCCCTTCCAGCCTCTTCCCCTCGTTCTTCATCGTCTCCGCCTTGCAGGCAAACCAGAGCGTCACCAACGCTTCCTCTTTCCGCTGCCCCAACGTGGGCCGCTACTCGTTCATCGCGGAGGCCGACTATTTCAACGAAGTCAACGAATCCAACGAGTCCAATAACCGCCAAACCGTTTACGTGTCGTGCGCTCCTTCCGCGGCGGCAAGCAAAAACGCGGAGCCCAGTGGCAGCGGCCTTTCCGCCTATGCCGTGCTTGTCCCTCCAGAACAAGAACAGCTCTTCCGCAACATGTTCGCGTGGACGGCTGCGTTGGCTGTGGCCGTTGCTTCCGCTTGGTTCTTTTACGACAAGCGCAAAAAGAAGATGATTCGCGTTCCCGCTTCTTCCCATAGGCAACGCTGGAAGAAACGCTAAAGCGCCATATGCTGCCCTGCGCTCTTTCCGTTACGCTTATTTTCCACTCGCTTCAAGAGCCGCGAATGGTTTTTGGCCTATAAAGGCGTTCTGGACTTATCCATTACGCTCATTTTCTGCTCGCTTCAAGAGAACAAACCGTTTTTTATACCGGTCTTTCGCAGTTAAGTAGGTGTTTTCGCGTGTCGAAGTTCGCCGCCTTCCTGCTCGTTTTCCTCTTCTTCGCATCCGTGCAGGCTGCCGCAGACCTGCGGGTTACGCAGATTTCCTTCAACGACACGTCGCCCGTGATAGGCGAGCGCGTCCTCGTTACCGTTATTACGCGCAATTACGGCACCACGATTGCCGGGAGCTCCAAGACTCGCTTGTGGGCGGACAGCACGGTACTCGCCGATTTTCCAGTCCCGTACCTGAACGAAGGCAATTCTGCAACGAACACCTTCGTATTCCAGTGCACCACGGCCAACGAGATCTTGTTTACCGCCAGGGCAGACTATTTCGGTCAAGTGGTAGAAAGCAACGAAGGCAACAACGCGAACGCAGCGAGGCTTACTTGTTCTCCTGGTTCAGGGGGCCCCGTCCTTCCCGACCTCGTCATAGAAAACATTGCCTTCAACGTCTCTTCCGTCGCTCCCGGGCATTACGTACGCGTTTCGGTGACTACCAAGAACATAGGTTCAGCGCCCTCTGTTTCTTCCACGACCCGACTCATCGAAAGCGGAGAACCTGTGGGGAGTTCTCCCTTGCCTTCTCTAGGCCCCCTGCAAAGCACTACCCGCTCTTTCGACTTCCGCTGTACGTCGGCGCGAACGCTGTCCTTCTCCGCAACCGCGGATTTCCTGTCCCAAAACGACGAGTCCAACGAATTGAACAATGTTTTAAGTAGAACCATTTCCTGCACTTCCTCGCCCACACCTACGCCTACTCCTACCCCGACACCAACCCCCACTCCTACGCCGACCCCCACATCTACTCCTGAGCCCCAGCCGGACTTGATCGCCAGCCTCCAGTTCAGCAAGCCTTCCTTATACGTCGGGGAACCCGTTTCCATAACGATTACCACGACGAACATCGGGGGAGGAACTGCGCCTTCCTCTTCCACGCGCTTTTCCTATCCGGGCGGTGGTATCACGAACTTTCCAATAGCCGCCTTGGAACCAGACGCTTCCTCGCAAGAAACGGCTTCCTTTACGTGTCCTTACGAGGGCTCGTTCCGGTTTTCTGTGCGGGCCGACCGCAGTTATGTGGTCGCCGAGTCCAACGAGGACAACAACTTCCAGCAAGTGGACATGTACTGCGCTGTTCCTACGCCTACCCCTACGCCTACTCCCACGCCTACTCCGACGGCAGGGCCCAAGCCTGACTACGTCATCTCCAGCCTCCAGTCCAACACGTCAAGCCCCCGCGTCGGCGAACGGTTCTTGCTGACCTTTACGACACGCAACAACGGGGCGGGCGTGGCCACCACCGCGTCCACTACCCGGCTTACGACTCCCAGCGGTTCCAGTTCTTTCAACGTCCCTGCCTTAAACCCCGATGAAGAAGCCATGCATTCCTTCGAGTACAGCTGTTCCAGCACAACTTCGTTGGCCTTTACCGCAAGAGCAGACTACGGAGCTGATGTCGTGGAATCCGACGAAACGAACAACCAGAAAAGCCTATCCGTTTCCTGCCTTTCCCCGCCTCCAAAACCCAACCTTAAAACAACGCTTTTCGTAGCAAGCCGCCGCTACTATGTGGGAACGCGCCATGACCTTCAAGTAACCACGGAAAACAGGGAAAGCGGCGCCTCTCCGAGCTCCACGACCGCTGTTTGGCGTATCGATAGCGACAGCGGCATAAGCACCCCTGTGGCCAACTTGTCTGTTCCGCCTCTTTCCGCTTACGGCGCCGGCGTTCCCCTAGAAAACTATTCCGCAAAACATGTTCTTTCCCTAACCTGCGAAACTCCGGGGTTGTTTATTTATGAGTCCAAGGCCGATGCACTCAGGGAGATAGCGGAAACCAACGAGGGAGACAACGGCAATGCTTTCTCCGTGACGTGCGACCCCCTTCCCGACCTCCTCATTTCCAACCTTTCCTTCAGCAACACGTCGCCGAGAATCGGGACGGTCGTGGTGGTGACGGTTTCTACGAAAAACAATGGCACGTTGGATTCTCCCGTTTCTACGACGTGGCTGGAAGCCCCCTTTGAAAACAAGAGCCTCGCCGTACCTTCCCTCGCGAAGAACGGCGGCGTCTCGACGAGCACCTATTCGTTCACGTGCCCCGCCGCCTCCACGTACTCGTTCCGCGCCATTGCGGACTATTCCGTGGATGCGTACGGCCTGGCCTACGGCGTAATGACAGAGTCTGACGAAACCAATAATGAAGCATCTGCCCAGCTTTCCTGCGGTCTTTACCCCACCAAGCCCGACTTGGTGACGCAGTCTGGCGTGCGGAGCAACGACTTTCCCGTCGTGGGAGAAACCATCCGCATCTATCCCGCCATCAAAAACATCGGGGACGCGCCAGCAGGACCCTCCACGGGTAGCCTCGTCATCGGTTCTTCGGGCATCACGCTGGCCACGTTCGACGTGCCCCTCCTCAACCCCGGCGCTTCCGCCAACCCTGTCCTCGAATACCGCTGCGCTTCCGCCGGGACGTTCATTCTCAAGGTATTCCTGGACGTCTACTCGCAACTCGATGAGTGGAATGAGGCCAACAACGAGTATTCCGTCCCCGTCACCTGTTATTCCTCGGCGCTTTCCAAGCCCGACCTCATCCCCCAAATCGCCTTCAGCAACCCCGCCCCCGTTCTCAACGACACCGTCTCCATCGTCGTCACCACGAGAAACAACGGAAACGCTTCCTCCTCGCTTTCCACGACCGTCCTCGAACGCCCCGGCGCCTCCTTCGACTATTTTAGCGTTCCTTCCCTCCTGGCCGGGCAAAGCGTGTCCAGCGTCGCCACCTTTACTTGCCTGCAGCTCGGCAACTTCACGTTCGGCGCCCGCGCCGACCTGTACAACAACGTGACGGAATGGAACGAGACCAACAACGCCTTGCCGCAAATGGTTCTGCAGTGCAGGGCGCCCCCTTGTCCTGCCGGCCAGGTCCGGTGCGCTGACGGCGTTTGCAGGGTCAATTGCTCGTCAGCTTGTCCTGCCGGTCAGACATTGTGTTCCGACGGCGTTTGCAGGGTCAATTGCGCGTTAGCTTGTCCTGCCGGTCAGACATTGTGTTCGGATGGCATCTGTAGGACGAACTGTACTACAACCTGTCCTGCTGGCCAGACGTTGTGTTCGGATGGCATCTGTAGGACGAGCTGTCCGGCCGTCAACCAAGGTCTGAAGCCCGACTTGCTCGCCTCGCTTTCCGCGAACAACACGGCGCCCCGTTTCGGCGAGACCGTCTCCCTGCTCGTGGGCGCCTCCAACGGCGGCAATGGTTCCTCGAACGTTTCCTTCGTCTCCTTTTCCGCTTCCGATGGCGCTCCCCGCGTCATCCCCATTCCAGTGCTTTCCCCGGACACGGCGGCCATTCCCGGCTCTTTCGCGTTCACGTGCGCGCAAGCCGGCCTGTTCCACTTTAATGCCACGGCCGACTACAACAACACGAACGCGGAACACAACGAGTCCAACAACTTCGTTTCCATGCGCATGGAATGCCCTCCGGCTTCCGGCTTCAACGACACGCAAAACCAAACCAACGACCCGCGCCCCGACTTGTTCGCTTCCATCATCTTCAGTAACCGCACGCCTAAAGTAGGACAGAGCATACGCGTCTCCATCACCACGAAGAACAAGGGCCTGCAGGCAGCAAACGCTTCGGCCACGCGCTATCAAACTCCTGAAAATCCCTCCTTCATCCGCGTTCCTGCCCTGAGTGGGGGCGAGTCCTACCTCTCCTCTTACAATTACACCTGCTTGAAGGCAGGCACGTTCATCTTCAACGCCACGGCCGACTACGAGAGAGCCGTCGAGGAAGCCGACGAGGACAACGTGGCCTTTGCGCCCCTCACCTGCAGTCCCGGAAGCGGCTTTACCCCGAGCGAGGGCGCAGACTTGACGGCAAGCATTTCCTTCGAGCCCGCCTCGCTCGTGGTAGGACAGGCCGCCAAAGTAGTCGTGCTCGTCAAGAACCAGGGCATGGCGCTCGCTCTCGCTTCCAAAGCCAAGGTCAGCTTCGTGGACGGCGGCAGCGTGCCCTTGCTGGACGCCGGACAGGAATACCGCATGGAATTCGACTACGTTTGCTCCGCTGCAGGAACCCGGTTCTTCATTGCAACGGCAGATTCAGAGAACGCGGTGCAGGAGACGAACGAGCAAAACAATGACGCCCAAGCTTCCCTGCCCTGCAACGCGCCTCCGGATACTCGGCCCGACCTCGCCATTTCCAGCGTTTCCTTTGCTAACGCCACGCTCAAAGTAGGGGAAAGCGTTGACGTCACCATCACCACCTCTTCCACTGCGCAGGCTCCCGCCTCGCTCACGCTCTTGGACTGGGAAGACGACAGCGCTTTCGTGGCCGTGCCCGCCTTTTCTTCTGCCGGCCAGTCCACGGGAACGGAAAGCGTCGTTTGCGCGCGGGCCGGCGTCCTCGCCATTACCGTGCAAGCGGATTTCAATGATAAGGTTGAAGAAAGCAACGAGGACAACAACAAGTACGAGACCACGATTACGTGCCTTCCTTCCGGCAAGACGCCCGCGAAAACCTGTCCTCCGGGGTTCTGGAACGGCATTTGGTGCTGGTTGAAAGCAACGTATGAAGGCATCCGCAACGCGTTCCGGTAAACCCGGCTTGAACGGTGTTCGGCCTCTTTCCTCCCTCGTGTGCCCCCCTGCCTTTTCTCCTTTTTTCCTCCTGCCAATCGTAAACCATATATAGTTGAACGCTCAGCAAAAAATCGTTCGGGGGGTGTTGCAGTTATGGCCATCTCGTTTGCCGCGTTCACGGTCTTAATCATCGCCTACCTGCTGTTCAAGACGAACCTGAGCCCGGACCACTTGTACTGGCTCGTCGGCGGCTTTTTTCTGCTCGCCTTTCTCCAGCAAGGCATGACGTAGCTACTCGGTGTTTTTCCAGACGCCTCTAACTTCTTTTTCGAGGGGCCCCGGCGGTTTTCGCTTTGTTCTCTCGTTCGTAGCTGATTTTAAAGCGTTTTCGCGCCTAATGGGATGCCTATGCCGAAAATTGATTTCAAAGCGCTGGAAAAGAAGTGGCAGGAGCAGTGGAAGGAAGCCAAGTGTTTCGAGGCCAACGTGGATGACGCGAAGCAGAAGTTCTTCGTCACCTTCCCCTACCCGTACGTGAACGGGGCTCCCCACGTGGGGCACAGCTACTCGTGCTTCAGGGCCGACGTTTTCGCGCGCTTCAAACGGCTGCAGGGCTACAACGTCTTGTTCCCGCAAGGCTTTCATGCCACCGGAGAACCCATTCTTGGAGCCGTCGAGCGTTTGAGGAAAGGCGACGAAAGCCAGATTAAAGGGTTTCTGGAGAGCGGCGTTTCCGAAAAGGATTTGGAAGAATTCAAGAAAGGCCCCGAAATTGTGGCTCGCTACTGGATGCAACGATGGAAAGAAGACCTGCAGCGCGCCGGCGTCTCTATCGATTGGCGCAGAAGCTTTATTACGACCGATTTAACACCAACCTATTCCCGCTTCATCTCGTGGCAGTACAATTCCTTGAAGAAGAAGGGCTTCATCGTGCAGGGCACGCACCCCGTCGTCTATTGCCCGCACGACCAGAGCCCCACAGGCGACCACGACCGCCTTGTCGGAGAAGGGGAAAGCCCCATCGAATACACGATAGTCAAATTCAAATTCGAAGAGGCAGGCCAAAAATTCATTTTGCCGTGCGCCACGCTTCGCCCGGAGACCGCGTATGGCGCCACCAACCTTTGGCTCAACCCCTCCGTAAAACACGTGCTGGCGAACGTGACTGAAAAAGAGGCCGAAGGCGGCGGCGAAGTATGGCTGGTTTCTGAAGCCGCCTTCGCTAAGCTCCAAGACCAGCAAAAAAAAGTTGAAAAATTAAGGGACTTCGGCGCCCCCGCCTCTCTCTTTGGGAAATATTGTCTCAACCCTGTGACAAACCAGCCGATTCCCATCCTCCCCGCCTCTTTCGTTTCCGGAGAAAACGCCACTGGCATCGTGATGAGCGTCCCCGCGCACGCCCCGTACGACTATATTGCCTTAGAACAGCTTAAGGCCGGCGTCCGCGACAGGTCCATAAAGGTGGCGGGTGACATCAACTCGTTGTTGAAAATCAAGCCGTTGGCCGTCCTTCGGCTGGAAGGCTATGGCGTGTTTCC
>SBBD01000079.1 GCA_005239845.1 archaeon
GACCTCAGCCGCGACTATGAACGGGAGCTCGTGGAAATCGACGCGAAACTCGTGGCGCTTTCTGAAATCATGAAAGGAAGACTCGAGCCCAGCGGCTCGCTCAAGGAACTGTTGCAGGAAGAAGACGAGGAAGGGGAAACATGGACGCGTTGATAGGCCGACTGATATCAATTATTCATAAACAGGACGAAAATGAAGAGGAGGAGCCATGAACCCAGAAAGACTTGGTGGGGTCACAAGCAAGGAAATCGCGGAGTTCCGGAGAAGATGGAACCGCACCCCAACTCCAGAAGACCATGCAGAGTTCCAACGTATATTGCCCCGCAATGTGAGAAGCGACCTGCCAGCACTCCCAGCCTACCGATTCAGGCGAACCGCGCTGACTCCCTCGCTGATAGAGGAAACCATTCGTGCTGTGAGCGGAAGAGTCAAGCACCCCACGCACTATGACTTCGGAAAGCGTGCGGTGCTCGAAGTCATTTACACCGAATTGAACATTCCCCCAAATGAAAGAAAAGCCTTGAAATCGGTCCTCGGCCGCAACTTTTATTTTCCGAGCAACGATTATCGAGCAGCATTTGTGCGATACAAGAACCGGTTTGGCTTGTCCCATGTCCGAACGCGGATTGCCAGAATAGCGGAAGTGGCAGGAGCGCTTCTGCATGCCTTGAACGAGCACTACTTAAGCCTACAGCGCCAAAGCCAATCTTTCCCACACGACACGGGGGACATGTTTCACCAGCCACTCGTGCAAATCATCACGGCGAAGACGCTGTTCGAACAAATCTATCCAGTGCAAAAAAAGCGGCGACCCATGCGCCAGCCCAAAACGCTTATTCCCCTTCCAAAACAAGGCGAGTACCTGCGACCTCCGACTCCGGAAGAAGCGGATGAGTTGCAGTTGTTCAACAAACCCTTGCCTGACGCACGGTTTTTTCGGATCTCCGTAGATAGACCGTACACGTTCCAGCGCACGGCGTTAACTCCTTCCCGCATGATGGGCATCATCAAAAGGCTGCAACACCGAGAGCTCAAGGATGACCGTCACTATAATTTGGGGCGGCGCATCTTGCACAGAGTACTCTTCCACGAGTTCAACGTCCCCGAAGATGAAAGGCCATTCCTGCAAGACATTTTTTTCGAACAACACGCTGCAAGACCAAAAGGACACGAAGAAATCCAGGCCGCCTTTTCAAGATACGCACAACGGTATGGAGAAGACCACGTGAGGGAACGGCTGCAAAGTCTGGCCGACGCCGCCCAGACGCTTACGGCCGCTTTTCAAACCTACAAAAACCTGCCTCCCCACCAAGGCAGGAAACTCAAATACGGGGACATGTTCAACAATCCCGCCATTCAAGTGGCCTCCGCACTCGACCAGTTTATGCTCATCCTGAGAGTGAAAAGTAGAACGCAAACGGCGTGAAGAGGAAAAATCCATGCCCACCATCATGTACGGAAAGCCCGTTGCCGAGGAAGTGCTACTGGAAGTCAAGAAGGAAGTGGAAACCCTGCAAAAACGGGGCATTTCACCAAAATTAGCCGTGGTGTTGGTGGGCAACGACCCGGCTTCCCGCACCTACGTCAGCTCGAAGGAAAAGAAGGCGAAAGAGGCAGGCATTGAAACGCAGGAGTTCCACTTGCCTGAAAAAGCTCCTGAAGCCGAATTGCTTGCACGAATACAAAAGCTGAACCAAGACCACAGCGTGCACGGAATATTGGTGCAGTTTCCATTGCCGAAACACATTTCCGAGCACAATGTCAGAGCGGCGATTCTTCCAGGAAAGGATGTGGACGGCCTGCACTTCGTTAATCAGGGAAAACTGTTCCAAGGAGAGGAAGGCTTGGTGCCGTGCACGCCGAAAGGCATCCTCCGCATGCTGGAGTTTTACGGAGTGAAAATCGAGGGGAAACACGTCGTGGTGGTCGGGAGGAGCCTGTTGGTGGGAAGGCCTCTTGCGATGCTTCTCATGCACCGGAACGCCACGGTAACCGTTTGCCATTCGCGTACTCCGAACTTAGAGCAGTATACTCGACAGGCAGATATTTTGTGTGTTGCGGTTGGAAAGCCGCACTTGATTACGGGGGACATGGTAAAGGAAGGCGTCGTGGTAGTGGATGTGGGCATTAACCGCGTGGAAGAAAAAGAATCAAAAGATAGAGTGGAAACACGGAGAAAGGTGGAAGCGGATCCGGCTGCATACGCCAATATAAAACCGGAACTCGAGGAAGGGGAGAAGAAGTCCAAGCTGGCAGGGGACGTGGACTTCGAGAGCGTGAGCAGGAAGGCTTCCTTCATTTCGCCGGTGCCGGGAGGAGTAGGCCCCATGACCATCGCCATGCTCTTGAGCAACACGGTCGAGGCAGCAAAACGGCAGGGCAAGGCTTAAGAGATTGAAGGAAAAGAAAATCCATCGTTCGATACATATGCCTTCGGAAGAGTATGCAGAGATTCTCGGTCACCAGTCGGGCCACGTCGTGTTCTCTGGAGGCAAATTATTCATCTACCCCTTTCCAAAAAGACGGCTTAGTGAAA
>SBBD01000130.1 GCA_005239845.1 archaeon
GGCCAGCATCACGGATGCACAGGGCAACGTCATCTTCAAGCAGGAAAACGTGGAAATCCCCAAGTTTTGGAGCCAGACCGCCACGAACATTGCGGTCAGCAAGTATTTCCGGGGAAGGCTGGGCACGCCCCAGCGCGAGACGAGCGCCAGGCAAATGGTTGGCCGAGTGTCGCAGACGATTGCAGGTTGGGGGAAAAAGGACGGCTACTTCCAGAGCGAGCAGGAAGCGGAGCAGTTCGAGGCGGAACTCGCTTATTTGCTCATCCACCAGCACGCGGCCTTCAATTCGCCCGTGTGGTTCAATTTCGGGGTAGAGCCAAGGCCGCAGGGGTCGGCGTGCCAGCCCTATCATGCCTTAGTGAACACGGCACAAGGGCTCATGCCCATCGGGGAAATCGTTGAAAAAAATCGGATTGGATTGCCTGTGTTTGACAGCGAGGGGCTGACGCAGGTTACGGCCGTCAAACAAAATGGCAAGAAAGAGGTTTTCCGAATCCAGCTCAACGACGGCTTTTTCGTCGAAGCCACCGGCGACCACGTCGTAGGCACCCACGATGAGCGACGCACGCACTCGCTGGAATGGAAGCGCGTCGACCAGTTGAAGGCAGGCATGCATATGCGGCTCTACCCTCGGGCGGCCGCCGTCACTCCTCCTTCTTCCGCACGAGAAGTCTCAGAGGCGGCACTGGCAGGCTGGTTGCAGGCAGATGGCTCTGTAGGCCAATACGAAACGGGAACAAACCGTTCGCTGACGATGGAGTTCCTCACCGTTAACGACGAAGAATTCGCTTGGGTGCAGGGGCATTTAGAGGTCGTGTTTCCAAACGTTCACCGAAAGGTGCGCGAATTCCAGACGAAAAACGCGCACTTGCACGGACGGAGAATTCGGTTGTATGGAGAAGAGCTGAGGCCGTTCGTGGAGAGGTACGGGCTTCTGGCGCGGGGCTTGGAGATGCGTGCACCGCAAACGCTATGGACGGCGGGAAAGGAGGCCGTGGCAGCGTACCTCAAGAGTCTGTTCCAATCGGAAGGCTATGCGGCTGTGCATGGAGAGAGTGCGCACATCGCGTTGGCCATGAGTTCCAGAAAGCTCGTGGAAGACGCGCAAGTGCTGCTGACGAGACTCGGCATTTACTCGAGAGTCCGACAAAAGCTGGAAGCGCGCCCGGACCGGTGGAACGTGTTCGAATTGAACATCAGCGTCCTCTCCGAACGTGAAAAGTTTTTGAACGCCGTAGGGTTCGTGGACTCGCGCAAGAACGGCGTTCTGATGCAAAGCGTGGCCCTGCAAGGAAAGGACTGTCCGGACATTCGCTTTCCGCAAATTGTTTCCATTACGTCGTTGGGAGAGATGGAGGTCTACGATATCCAGACGCAGAGCGGCTGCTACCTCTCGAACTCCGTACTCGTGCACAATTGCTTCATCAACTCGCTGAAGGACGACATGCGTTCCATTCTTCAACTCGTGGCAACGGAAGGCATGCTGTTCAAATACGGCTCCGGAACGGGAACGAATTTTTCCGTTCTACGTTCGAGCAAGGAGCACTTGAGCTTCTCGAGCGGGAAGGCCAGCGGCCCGGTCTCCTTCATGAAAGGCTTTGACACGTTTGCGGGCGTCATTCGTAGTGGTGGAAAGACGAGGCGCGCGGCGAAGATGGTCATCTTGAACGCAGACCACCCCGACATCGCGGAGTTCATCAACTGCAAGGCGAACGAGGAGAAGAAGGCATGGGCACTCATCGAGGCGGGCTATAATCCAGCGGTGGATGGCGAGGCGTACGGTTCCGTGTTCTTCCAGAACGCGAACCATTCCGTGAGGGTGACGGACGAGTTCATGCAGGCGGTTCTCGAGGACAAGGAATGGAAGACGAAAGCCGTCACGACGGGGGAGACCGTGGATACCTTCAAGGCGAGGGACCTCATGCGTATGATTGCGGAAGCCACGTACGTCTGCGGCGACCCCGGCATGCAGTTCGACACCACGATTAACCGCTGGCACACGTCCAAGAATACGGACCGCATTTATGCGAGCAATCCCTGTTCGGAATTCATGTACCTCAACGATACGGCCTGCAACTTGGCTTCCCTCAACCTGATGAAGTTCAGGAAGACCGATGGCGCTTTCGACTTGGAGAGCTACAAGAGAGCCATTGAAGTCATGATTACGGCCATGGAGATCATCGTGGGCAACTCGTCATACCCCACGGAAGCCATTACGAAGAATAGCCACGACTATCGTCCGTTAGGCTTAGGCTACGCGAATTTGGGGGCGCTGTTGATGAGCAACGGCCTCGCATACGATTCGGAGGAAGGCAGAAACTATGCGGCGGCGGTAACCGCATTGCTTTCCGGGCACGCCTATAAGACTTCTGCGCTCCTTGCGGCGAAGATGGGGCCGTTCTCGGGATACAAAGTAAATGAAGAGCCCATGCTTCAAGTGATTGGCATGCACCGCAATGCCGCCTACGCCATGGATGCGAAGGGCGTTCCCGCTGAATTGATGCAGGCGGCACGCGGTTCCTGGGACGAAGCCCTCGAGACAGGAAAGAAGCATGGATTCAAGAACGCCCAGATTTCTGTATTGGCTCCGACAGGAACCATCGGGTTCCTCATGGACTGCGACACGACGGGCGTGGAGCCAGACATCGCGCTCGTGAAGTACAAGTGGCTCGTGGGCGGCGGCGTCATCAAAATCGTGAACCAGACCGTTCCTCTTGCGCTCGAGAAATTGGGGTATACGGAAAAGGAGAGAAAGGAAATATTGGAGTACTTGGAATCCAATGATACTATCGAAGGCGCGCCGCACTTGAAGGAAGAGCGCCTCGCCGTATTTGATTGTGCTTTCAAAGCTAAGAAGGGCAAGCGCAGCATACTTCCCATGGGGCATGTCAAGATGATGGGAGCCGTGCAGCCGTTCATCAGCGGCGCCATCAGCAAGACCGTGAACGTGCCCGAAAATGTAACCACGGAAGAAATCATGGAAACCTATATCGAGGCGTGGAAGTTGGGGTTGAAGGCCATCGCCATTTATCGCGATGGAAGCAAGCGCACGCAGCCCTTGACTACGGGCAAGGAGGAAACGCGTAAACAGGAGCAAATCGTGTACAAGCCCGTGCGGAGGAGGCTGCCGGACGAGCGGCACGGCATCACGCACAAGTTCGCCATCAACAACTACGAAGGCTACGCGACGGTGGGCTTGTACGAGGACGGCACACCCGGAGAAATCTTCATCACAATGAGCAAGGAAGGCAGCACCATTTCAGGCTTGATGGACGCGTTTGCCACGAGCGTGAGCATGGCCCTGCAGTACGGGGTTCCTTTGCGCGTGCTCGCCACGAAGTTCATCAATTCGCGGTTTGAGCCTTCCGGCTATACGCAGAACCCGGAAATCAAGACGGCGAGCAGCGTGATGGACTACTTGTTTCGGTGGCTGGCCCTCAAGTTCTGCTCGGATGCTGAACTCGCCGAAATGGGGCTGCAGAGGCCGCAAGGAAAGACGCAGGAGAATATGGCGCTAAGGCAGGCACACCTGTCCCTCGAACCCAACAAGCCTCCAGCAACGGAAGATGCCAAGATGCAGTTGGATGAGCCCCTGAACGGCAAGTTTTCCTCGGACAAGACGGGTTTTGCGGGCACGCAGCAGATTGACGCGCCGCCATGCAGGGAGTGCGGTTCCATCATGGTGAGGAGCGGCAGCTGCTACAAATGCTTCAACTGCGGCAGCACCAGCGGATGTTCGTAAAACCAAAAAACTATTTTCGTTTAAGGTAGCTTGAATGGGAGGGAAAAGTAGAACGGCTATTCTTGAAATAGTTATTCGTTTGCCTTCCACTCCGTTTCCTTCTGCTTTTCCTCCTGATTCGCAAAGCGGGCGAGCGCGAAGAGCAGGCTGCTGAGGCGATTAAAGAACGGCAAGAGTTGTCCGTTGACTACTTCCTTTTGGGACAAGGAGAC
>SBBD01000191.1 GCA_005239845.1 archaeon
CATTTGCTGAAACCCGGAGGGGAAGCCATGATCACGATAGAACTCCCCGACCACAGTCCCGTATTCGACCTCATCAGAAAACCAAACCCGTATTATGAAATTCGGTTGAGCAACGAACAAGGATTTGAAACAGCTGGCGTCACCCGTTACAGTTTTCTTCTCCGAAAACGCCCAAAAGGGACTTCGCATACCGGGCCCATGTAAGTTGGAATGCGCTTTGCATTAGCGCCGTTTTCTTCCTTGCTCTTCCAAGCGGTGGGTCAGCACGAGCTGCACGACGCCGTTGCCTATCCGGTCCACGAGCGTTTTATTACTCTTCTGAAGCCGGCTGACCAAACGGTCCGCCTCGTCTTCCACTTGACGAGGAGTGATTCCCGCATGGTACAACAATTCGGGGAAGCGGGGCTCCACGATGCGGCGGTACTGAGGATTCAGGCATATTCGGTCAAAAAACGTTGCGACCTCATTTTGAAGGCGGGCATAGCCGGGGTGCTCTTCTTGGGCAAGAACAACCATGGCACGGAAATACCCTTGGTGGACGAGAGCGGCCAACCGTCGCACGGAAGTGGAGACCCCGCGCCGGTCGCCCAGCCTAAAAGAAACGGCTTCGGCTTTGAAGATGGCGGAAGGGGAAAGCCGCCCTCCGACAATTTCTTTGGTCAGGGCAGAAGAGGGTACCCGGTGCTGCTCCAAGGAAGCCAATAGGCGAAGGGCTTGCGGTTCGTGCTCAGGCAGGAGCAACCTCGCACGTTGCAGGGTGCGAATGGCGTGGTTCGCCGCTTGCTCCGAAGAACTTTTTCCCAGTCGTTCACGCACGCTCCGGCGCATGAGGGACTTGGGGAGAATAAGGTATTTATGGCTATTTCGACTCCTTTCCCAGTACGCCGACCAACAACCTATATATTTGCTTGGAGTTCCAACTCCATGCGAACCGGCATGCTTTCCGTCATCATTCCCACGCACAACGAGGAAAAGAGAGTAAAAGCAACCCTGGAAGCCCTCCTGAAATTCCTCCTGAAGCTCCGCAAACCCTTCGAACTCATTGTCGTGGATGACGGCGAGGACCGCACGCTCTACACCGTTGCCGAGTTCGTGCACGACAAAAGGAACCATTTGCGGCTCCTGCACTTCAACGAGAGGCTGGGGAAAGGAGGCGCGCTCGTGAAAGGAATCCGGGAAGCGAAAGGCGAGGACATCATCACGTATGATGCGGACGGCGCCGTACCTCCAAAAGAAATTCCCCGGATGCTGCACGCGCTCGAAAAGTATGATGTTGTGATCGGAAGCCGGGCGTTGGAGAAAGCGGTGATTGTAGGGCGAGTACCTTTGAGGAGAAGGTTTGCGAGCAGGAGCTTTAATGTGCTGGTCAACCTGCTGTTCCGCTTGGGCGTCCGGGACACGCAGTGCGGCTTCAAGGGCATGAAAAGGAAAAAAGTACTCTCCCTTCTTCCTCAGTTCAAGCGCCGGGGTTTTGAATGGGACGTAGAGCTTTTGGTGAAAGCCAAGCGCGCGGGCCTTAGCATTCACGAGATTCCCGTGGAATGGAGGCACAAGAAGGAAGGCAAAGTCGTGTTGAGGGATGTGGCCCGCATGCTGAAAGGAGTGCTCGCACTGAAGAAGGAAATCGGCTAACAAAAGCCCAGAAAAAACCATTAGTTCCCGTGTTCTCAACTCCCCCAAAAAAGCCCAAAACCTATTTTAAGCTTGAGCACCATCCTATTACTCGCGGTCGGGGAGGAGAACCTGCGTGGCTATTCAATGGGTTGACGTGACTCGACGCGCCGAAAACCATTCCGTGCTTGTCATGGACTTGGCCATGGAGACCATGCGCCAGAACAAGATCGGGGAAGCGTTCGGCCTTTCCAAGCCTTTCGCCCCGAAACACTACCGCCAGTTCGCAGGAGCCCGCTGGTTTGCGCAGGAAGACATCGACCAGTACGTTGGCCTGCTGAAGCAAGCCAGCCACCGCGGAGACCTCAAGAGGATGGGCGCCGCACTCGAAAAGCGGATGGGGGAGACGAGGAAGGGCGCGGACGAAATCGCCCGCTTGGACGTCCGGAACGCCTCGTGGGAAGAACTGGAGGAGGCCTTCCAACGCTTCTGCCAGATTGCCATCGACCACTGGTTCCAAATCTATCACTACATCTTTTTGGGCTACTTCCTCCCGGACGAGGTCACCGCGGAAGTGGCGGCGAAAGTGCCGGATCCCGAACAGCAAAGCGCGTATTTGCTTACCCTTTTTTCGAGCGACAAGCCCACGGAAATGCGGGAAGAGAACTTGGCTTTATTGCAGCTCGCCGAAAAAATTCACAAGGAAAAACTGGATGTGCACTCCCCCGTCGTTGAAGAACTCATAGAGAATCACTTGCAGAAATATGCGCACTTGGGGAGGTACTATTTTCGCTCGAAACCGTACTCGGGAGAAAACATCGTCTCTCGCATCGAGCACTTGACGGCGGAGGACATCGCCCGCAAGAAAAAAGAATTTGCGGAACAGCGGAACCTGCCACAGAAAGCGAAGGAAATTCTGCGTGAGCTAGAGCTTTCAAAGGAAACAACGGACAAGGCATATGACATCAAGCAATACGCGTACTGCAGCAACCTCGGCGACGAATGCTATAACTACCTGGTGCACCAGGGCGCTGGCCTGTTGCAGGAAATCGCGAGGAGGCTGGAGTGCACGTGGGACGAGCTGACGGCCATGCGCCACGGCGAAATCCTGGAAGCGCTCCGAAAAAAGGAACCCCTTTCCCCTTCAAAGAAAAACGAGTTGCGGGAACGCATCAAGGACCACGCCATCCTTTTGGAGCATGGACACATATCGATTTTGACGGGGGAAGCTCTTAAGGGGTATTATGCGAGGGAAGCGAAGGCAGAGGAAAAATTCACTCATTTGAAAGAGTTCAAGGGCCTTGCCGCCTCACACGGGAAAGCCACGGGGCAAGCCAAGGTCATCAGGAACATCAAGGAACTCGACAAGGTGAGGAAGGGCGACATCCTCGTCACGGCGATGACGACTCCCGAGTTCGTCCCGGCCATGGAGCGCGCCGCCGCCATCGTGACGGACGAGGGGGGCATGCTGTGTCACGCCGCCATCGTCTCGAGGGAGCTGCACTGCCCCTGCATTGTTGGAACCAAGGTGGCCACGAAAGCGTTGAAGGATGGAGAAAGGATTGAAGTGGATGCGGTTAAAGGAATCGTCCGCAAGCTGTAGAAAGGGAAAAACAAGACCGCCAGGTGCGAACGTTCATGCGGAAGGGCTTCGAAGGCGCTGAAGGGACTGGAGGGCGGAAATCCCGTACCACAAGACAACGAGTCCGAAAACAAACTGCTGCAGGACCTCAAAGGGGACGTGGTAAATCCCCTCGATGATCGCGCTGGCGATGAGACCGAAAAGCCCAACGACAACGATCACCTTCGTGGGTAGCAAGATTCCTTCCGCCTGCCGACGTTCCTCCGAAGAAGCTCCTTTTCGCCAGCGCAGCCGCAGGTAGGATAGGGCATCGAACGCCGGAGCCATCAGGAACAGCATTTTACTCGGGCCGAAAAACCAGGCGAGCATGGCAAACAGGAGGACAACGCCTCCCTGTGCCCACGCCAGGCTTGTCCGACCTGCAGGCTTCATCTCTGGATCCAGCCCCTGCGTCACGGCATAGAAGAAGACTACGTAAAAGCAGACGATAATCAGGACGGAAACCGCGTCCTTCTTGGAAAAGAAGGGAACAGGGGTGTTGAAAAAAACGGTTGCAAGGATTCCGAAACAGACGAAGAGGGCCATGAGGAGGGAAGCCAGCGCCAACGGCTTGGAATACGACTCGGATTGCCGGATCAAGGGAAACCGTCTCGCATCATGTGGCGCGCCCTAGAAAAGCGTATCGCTAGAAAGGAACCGGAAAAAACATCACCGTAGCTTGTAGACGTCGAAAAAAGCGTCGCTGTAGACGAGGGGCAATTGCTGCAAAATGCCGTCCAAGGCAGGGCAATTTTTAGGCTCTTGAAGGCCGTCCTTTCGCTTCGC
>SBBD01000087.1 GCA_005239845.1 archaeon
AGCGTGTACGAGAAACTCTTGGAAGTCAGGCATTTGGAACGAAGCGAAAAGGAGTTCGAGGAATTGGAAGTCACCCTGGAAGAAGAGAAAGAGCTTTTGGCCTTGAGCAAACGGCCCGACCTGTTCGACGCGATTGTCGGAAGCATCGCGCCCAGCATTTACGGATATCCGGAAATGAAGCTCGCCATTGCATTGCAGATGTTCGGGGGCAACATGCACAAAGTGCTGCCGGACGGCAAGCGCGTAAGAGGAGAGCAGCACATTTTATTGATCGGAGACCCGGGCTGCCTTGTGGCAGACGAGCGCGTGGCGATGGGCAACGGAGCCATCGTGAAAATCGGGAGTATGGGCAAGCACCATTTGCAGTCCTTGAATCAACACGTGCAGACGGGCGAAGGCGGAGGAAAAACCGACGTGGCGGCTATGTTCCATGTTTATCCGAAGCAGGAAGTCATGGAGATCATTACGGAGAGCGGCAAGAGCATCAGGGGAACGCCGAACCATCCACTTCTGCAAATGTACTCTGAAAACCATGTCGTGAAAAGAAAGTGGACGCGGCTGGATGAGTTCAAGGTCGGAGACCGCGTGGCCGTGGTAACCAGGATACGATGCAGTATTACGCACTACCTTCCAACGGGGTTTGCGGTTCAAACGAGAAAGTTTGGCCCCAAATTCAAAGGAAAACTGCCTGAAAAAATGACCCCCGAACTAGCTGCGTTGTTAGGGTACGTCTTAGGAGACGGCTGGGTACAAAAATACGTCGTAGGATTTGTAGTGGCAGAACCCGAAGGAGACGTGCTGGAGCCCCTGCTGCAAAAATGTGAAAATTTATTCGGGATACGGCCCTCCGTCGTGAAAAGAAAGTTGCCGGGAAGAAAAATCTGGCTTTACTATGCGGCGTTGCGGTCGGAAGACGCCGCCTCCAACTTGAAGTTCTTGAGAGAAAAGCGGGTGCCGGACGTGATTCTGCGGTCCGGAAACGAAGTAGCGGCAGCGTTTTTGCAGTGGCTCTATGAAGCGGATGGCACAGTTTTCGACAAAGGAAGAGGGAAAAGATGCGTGGGACTCAAGGCAAAGAACATCGAATTGCTGCGCGACGTGCAAGTATTGCTGCTGCGTTTCGGCATCCATAGCCGCATCATTGAAAATGCGCTCCTCATCCGCCGCGGAAAAGACATTCTGAAATTTGCGGAAAAAATCGGGTTTGCTTCCAAGAAAAAAAAGGCAAAGCTTGCGGAAGCAGCGGAGCACGCCAAAGCATTTGCACGCGTGGGTAATCAACGGAGTGAACGCATTGTAAAAATCGTTCGACATCCTTCTGAAGACGTCTTTGACATCGAGGTGCCGAAGACGCACCGGTTTATTGCCAACGGAATCATTTCCCACAACACGGCCAAGACGGCGACGCTGCAATACGCTTCGCGCTTGGCGCCCAAATGCATCTACGTTTCAGGCAAGGGGACCTCTTCGGTTGGACTTACTGCTTCTGCGGAAAAAGACGAGTTCGGAGAGGGGTGGGTGCTGAAGGCGGGAGCACTTGTGCTTGCCTCCGGAGGGCAAGTGGCTGTCGACGAACTGGACAAAATGACGGAGGAAGACCGCAGTGCCATGCACGAAGCTTTGGAAAGCGGCACCATCAGTATCGCCAAAGCAGGCATTGTCACGCGGTTTAATGCGCGCACATCCGTGCTTGCGGCCGCAAATCCGAAACTGGGAAGGTTCAACCCGAACGAGCCTCCGGCATCGCAATTCGAACTTTCGCCTACGCTCCTTAGCCGCTTCGATTTGGCGTTTCCCATCAAGGACGTTCTAGACGAGGTACAGGACAGCAAAGTGGCAGAGCATATTTTGAAGGGACACCGCGCGGCCACGGGAAGTGAAAAGGAAAAGCACAGCATAGAGCCCGTCATCCCCATCGACATGTTACGCAAATACATTGCCTATGCGAGAAGGAATTATGCGCCCACGCTCACGGAAGAGGCGAGCACGAAAATCAAGGAGTACTACTTGAAGCTGAGAAAGATGGGCATGAAGCAGAACTATTACCCCGTCACGGCAAGGCAAATCGAGGGCTTGATTCGATTGGCGGAAGCCAGCGCGAAGGCGAGGCTGAACGACGAGGTGCTTTCGGAAGACGCGGAACGCGCGATTCAATTGACGGAATACGTGCTGCGCACCGTGTTCATGGACCGCGAGACAGGACGGATCGACAGCGACATCATGAACATCGGGCAGCCGAAGAGCAAGATCGACCGGGCGCGCACGGTGCTGGAAATCATCGAGGAGAAGGAAAAGGAACTCGACCTGGTGGCCGTGGAGGATGTGGTAAAGGAGGCGGAGGCCGCGGGAGTCGAGGAACGGCAGGTGCGCGAGATTTTGGAGCAGCTGCACCGCCAGGCGGAGATCTTCAGGCCCAAGACCGGGTTCGTGAAAACGAGCAGGAAGCGAAGGCAATAGTCCTAAGAAGGCGAAAACCCCTGAGGCGCACCCCCCGGAGAAAAAAAACGGGGAACGCCCCCTAACCGCACGCAGAAACGCCACCTTAAATACTTCCGAGCGCTAAAGGGTAGCGTATGAAACGCGTCCTCCGCAAGCGCCTGCTCCGGAAAAGGAAAACCCACGTGCCGAAAGCGGCCCAGACGAAAAACGCGCTCATCCTGAAACGCGTCCTCCAACTGCCCGAGTTCAGGAAGGCCAAGACCGTCATGCTCTACGCGCCCATCTACGGCGAAGTGGACACCAAGGGCATTTTTTACGCCGCGCTCAAGCAGAGAAAACGCGTCGGTCTGCCGAAAGTTAAGGGGGAGCAACTCGAGGCACGCGCGGTAAAAAGCTGGGAGGAGCTCGGAAAAGGCGTTCTGGGCGTCTTGGAGCCGCTCAAGCACTCCCACGCCCTCGAACCTTCAGAAATCGGCCTCGTGTTCGTTCCCGGCATCGCGTTCGACGAGGAAGGCTACCGTTTGGGGTACGGCAAAGGGTTCTACGACCGTTTTCTAGGGCAAGTGAGCAAGGAGGCGAAAAAAATCGGGCTGGCGTACGAGTTCCAGGTAGTAAAAAGGCTTCCGAGAGAACCCCACGACGAGAAAGTGAATATCCTAATAACGGAAAAAAGGGTTTTGAGAATAAAATAAGGAGAAAGAGGGGCGAAGGGTAGAGCGGGCAGGGGAGGCTAAGGGGCAAGAGAGGGGGGAAGAAGCGCATGAGCCGAAAGATTCCGGCCACTATGGCCACGCAGCACCCGGACAATGCCTCGCCCCACCCCTTTTCGGGGAAGGCATTCGTTCCTACGGCAGAAGAGGCGGAAGAGGCCCACTACTGTTTTTCGGAATTGCAGTGCCAAGAGTTCATGTGGGACTGGGAAGGAAAGCACGTGGACGAAAACGTGGTGGAGCGGCTCGTAGAATCGCATCCCGGTTTTTATCGCAAGCACGCGTTGGGAAAGGACGTGTTCCTGACGTTCCGCGTGCCCAACGTGTGGAAAGAAAAGGGCTACCGCGTCGCGAGAGCGTTCGCGAACGTGATTGCGGCGAACGACTACATGGAAGAGCTCGGAATGCACGCGCCACCCGTATTTGAACTGATTTTGCCGCTGACCGCGAGCGCCCAACAGCTGTTTTACTTGCGGACCAAATACGCGGAAATCGTGAAGGCCTTTGAAGTGCTGCGCGAGCCCGGCCCCAAAGATATCGAGCTCATTCCCCTCGTGGAGGAACCAGAGCACATGGTGAACGTGGGCAAGCTGCTGAGGGAATACTGTGCCTTATGCACGGGCTCGCCGTTCAAGAAATTCGAGACGCCCTACCTTCGTCCGTTCTTGGCCCGGTCGGATCCTGCGTTGAACGCGGGCCTCGTACCTGCCGTGCTTGCGGCCAAGGTGGCGTTAAGCGAGTGCCGCTTGTTCGAAGAAGAAAACGGCGTGCCCACGCACCCCATTCTGGGCGCGGGCGCGCTCCCGTTCCGGGGGCACTTGAGTCCGGAAAACGTGGGCGGGTTCGCGGAAGAGTACAAAGGCTTGAGGACGGCGACCGTGCAGAGCGCGTTCCGTGCAGACTACCCGCTGGCCACCGTCAAAAAAGCGGTGCGCCTGCTGAACAAGAACCTGAACGAAAAGGCAAAAGTGGTTGAAGAGGGAGAGAAAAGGGCGGCCGAACAATCCATTCGCCTTTTTTCACAAGAATACGGGGCGCGCGTGGAGGCGTTGGCGCCCACCATACAGAAAATGGCGGCCTTCGTGCCCGCGAGAAGGGAGCGGAAACTACACGTGGGCCTGTTCGGCTATTCGAGGGCCGTGGGAAAACACGCGCTGCCGAGGGCCATCGCGTTCGCGGCGGCGCTTTATTCGCTGGGCGTGCCGCCGGAGTTCTGGGGGATGAAGGCGTTACGACGACTGAACGGAAGGGAGAAAGAGGCATTGTTGGGGACGTATTCGCACTTCAAGAAAGACGTGGAGGCGGCGGGAGGGTGGCTGAACCAGCGAAACGTGGAGCGGCTTTCGGCTGCAAGCCCCGCATGGCGCCAAGTAAAGGAAGATGTGCAAGCGGCGGAAACATTTTTTGGAGAGGAGCTTGGGCCGCGGACAGAGCCACAACAAAAGCACGCGCGGCTTGCGGGGGAGGCGCTGAAAGAATTAAGGAAAGGCGGGACAAAACGGCTCGCTGCACTCGTCGAAGAAAGCGGGAAACTGCGAAAAAGCCTAGGCTGATGGGAGGGGTAGTTGGCTTGCGGGGGAGACGAGTTGGAACTGGGTCTTGACGATGGAGTTTAGAACAGGCCGCCTTCTCCCAGCAAATGAAGCCCCACGAGACGGTTGAGTTCCAAAACGCGAACCGCCTCTTCCTGCCGTAAGAACAAGAGCGAGCCCTTGCTCCCCATGATGGTGCCCTGCAACGCTTCCGTGCGTTCTGGAACAACGGAAAAGACGGGGTAGCGGGGAGTGAAGTCAAGAACACGTGGAAAAGTCGTGCCTGCACCATTGAAAAAACGTTCCAGAGAGGAAAACGACGGGTCGGCCAGCAGCTGGCTTGCAACAGACTGGAAGTGCGAAAAAGCGGCCTCCTTGTCGAAGGCAAGCAACGTGGTTTTTTGTTTTGCGTTGAGGAAGTTCCGCGCGCCTTTTCTTACCAAATCCGCCTCCACGCGGCGCGCCTCCTTGCCGTCCTTCACGCGGAACAATACGGCCCCGAAATCCGCTCCTTGCTCCTGTAGACGCCTTTCGATCCGGTGCTCTTGCGACACGCCTGCCTTCACTTCTGTTCCGAACCCCGCCACATAGACGACCATCTGCATTTCCTTGCAGTCTTCGCGCACCTCGGGAAACGCCAGGCAGACGCTGCCGTCGCATTTTAAGCAGGGAAGCAGGGCGTCATCGCTTGCGCAGTAGCGGCACTGGGTTCCTGCCTTCAATTTGGCGGCCAGCGGGCACGGGTGGTAGGCGCCCTGCAGGTCGTCGTAGCCCACGCAAACCTTTTCGGAGGAAAACTGGAGGGAAACGGGGAAAGAGGAAGAAAGGACCCTTGCGGAAAAGATCTCTGTCGGCGGGTCGTAGAGCCAGAGCTGGGGGGAAAAGTCTTCCGTGTGGGAAATGCTGACGACGTGCTTCATGGGAAAAGGGGAAGATGGGACAAGGAGAATAAAAGGAGGAGGGAAACCGCGTTTCCAGTGAAGTTATTTAATAATAGCGCCAAAAAGGAGGTGGGCACCTATGAGCCAAAAACAGCAAAGAAAAAAAAGGCGGGAAATGGCAAAGCGGCCTACTGAAGTTCAATTCGCGCGGGGTTTTAAGCGCGTAGGAAAAATCTTGGTGCCGTTGGCTGCGTTAGGCGTCTTTGCATATTTAGGAGTACAACAACTGCATAAGCCAGAAACTTTACAGAGAGTTTCGGAACAAGCACCAACAAGAAAAAGCAGATATGAGCAACTGGCGGAAGCAGATTCGTTGCATTTCTTGCCGAATATGGAGGGAGAAAGACAGCAATTCTACACACGCTCTGAAACTGGAGCGCTTTTTCCAGACCACTCTAAAGTGTTGTTCTATACGCCTAATCGAAGATACTGTGAAAACTGTCACGACCTCCAAACCCTAGCAAGCGACCAAATCCGGACATTGAAACGCATGGAACGCGAGGTGGACTCGATTTATGGCAGTCACGCAGACCTGAGGACGGCAACGTTCGGGTTTTATCCCGGTTCATTAGAACGGTTCGGGGTGACGTCGCACGCCGGTGGTTTTACGCGAGCTTCGTCAGACCAATTCGTCATTTCGTTGCCGCACTATGTGAACCGGGAACTCCGAGACTGGACGACGGCACATGAGCTCGTCCATTACCACACAACAATGCCGGATCATTACATGATGGAAAAATGGGCGTACGTGTTTCCTTATCTGAAGGAACCCCGTCGAGTTAGCAAACCGGTTGACGAACATTCCGGCGCGGTGTTCCTGAACCCGGCAGTCTTACGCTTGTTCGAGCGAGCCGCGGGTTTAGCTAAAAAAACTCCGCCGAATATTCGAGACGCAGATTTTGGCGGGGGCAGTAGGGATATTGAAATGTTTCGCTACTACCAACGAACCTTAACTCCCAAAGATATCGAGCGGATGGGTCAAATTTATAGGCGGGCGTTTCAAGAATATAAGAGAAACAATATTTTCTGGGATGCGGCTTCAGCCTATTTTCTTCACGACCATTTGTTAGAAGATGTATTGATTGCAAAAGAACTGCACGACAAAAAGGACTCGGCATTCGTGACGGCTCTGTCGAGTCCGAGACTTTCCGAGGCCCGCCAGTTTCTAGCAGCTGTGCCGAAAAAGTTTTCGCATGTTGCGCTTTCAGAAAAAATAAATTATTTGGCATGGCACGGCCCTAGGACAACTGAAGACCCTCGGCGTGTTTTCCACGGCACCTTTCAGCCCAGCAACGCAGAGGAAGCCGACGCACACTATTATGCCGCGCTCTACGGATTGTTTTTTGACGAAAAGGGGCGGTGGCAGTACAACGTCGTTCCCGCGCCCCAACTGGAAAAAAGTGCGGAATTTAAGAGAACACAACTCGCGGGGGCCATAGCGGAAATAGACGGCCAGTTGCAAAATTTGAGAGCAACTATTCAAGACCCGGCTGCCCTAAAAACACTGTCGGAGGGCCTTGAAAACCGACGGAGACTCTTCGCAAGCAGGATGGCTGAATTTTCAAGCGCCATTCAAAGCCGGAGATTTGTTAGAGAATAGCGTAAAAGAACGGTAACGGCGAGGAGGAGCAGGATATGTATTTAAACTGCGAGCGAGAAGTGTGAACCATGGACCTGAAGCTCATGATCAAGGAAATGATTCAGAGCGGGATGAGCGATGCGGACATCCTGCAGAGCCTGCGGGAGCTCGGCGTGGAAAACGTGGAAGAGGTGCTGAAGCGGGCCGTGGAAGAGGAACGGAGAGAGGCGGCTAACAGACCGGGCTTGAAACCGGCAACGGAACAGAAAGCGCGGGGCATGAAGGAAATATCGTTGCAGCCCGACCTGCAAAAGGAAGTGGAAAAAGGAGGGGGCGAAAGAAAAGAAGAAAGCGGAAAGGAGTCAGGGGAAGGGAGCGAAGAAGCCGCAGACGAGCTGGGGCAGCCCTTGTTTGGCAAGGAAGGCGGGCTTCACGAGCAAGAGGAAAAAGAGGAGGTGCTGGAAGGAAGGGACCTGTTTGGCGGCGCGCCGAAAAAGCCGGGGCAAGAAGAGAGAAGGGGGGAGGAACCTGCGGCTAAGGATTTGGGGCTGCCTGAATTGGAGATTACGAACGTAACTCGGGAAGGGGAAAAGGCGAAAAGCCTGGAGGAAATGCTGGGCAAGCAGTTGATGGAAAAGCCGCCGGAGACCACGCTGCAAAACGTGGAGGAAGTGGAACGCAAGCTGGACGAGACGATTGCGCTGCTGAAGAGCTTGCAGCAAATCAACCAAAAGATTCTGGAAGCGAATAGGGAAATGCTGTTGAAGCTGAAGATGCAGAAATAGCCTCAAACGCCTTTTTTCTCGATGGCTTTCGTGAGCTTGTCGAGGCGCTTCGCGAGCACGTCCAGGCGCTCGTTGCTGATATCGCGTTTCATGGCCTGGTGGCGCGTACCCACAGTGCCCGAATCACTAAACATGTTTTGCCTCATCTGCGAGCCCCTGGAAAGGAACTGGTGCCACGGCGCCTGCGTCTTCTTTTCATAGGCGTCCAGCGCGGAAAACGTTCCCAGCATGGTGGCAAAATAGTGCCCGCCTAATCCGATGCCTTCCCCGCCTCCGGTAACCACGATTACGGGCTGTTGTTGAGAGGAAGCAGCTGAAGATGCGGAGGGAACGTTGGAAGAAGGGGCGGGAGAGGATAACGCTTCCAGTTGTTGGGGGGAGGCCGTGGAAGCGGGAAAGAGGGAGGAATAGAGTTGCGAGAAAATGACGGCAACGAAAAGGAAAACGGCGGCCAAAAACAGCCACTGGATGTTCAGGAAAAGCGCCAAACCTCCGAGCAAGCCCAGCACCACATACACGCCGTTCGAGTCCATGGCCTAATGCCCCCCGCTTTCCTCGCTTTTCTTGCTTCCTAATGAAAACAGGCTTTTGAGGACGCGCACGATCAACACCACCCAGGCGCCCGCCTTGCCGGAAATCCATTCGTCGCCGTCAGGGTCTCCTGGAAAGTTGGGCCGGAACTCGAACTTGCGGGGCAACTGGATTCCTCCTCCACCTCCTGCCTGCACTACGATCGGCATTTGCCCGCCGCCCATGACGACAGGACTGGCGGCAGGCGCGGGCTTCTGCTGGGAAGAGCCCAGCGCCAAGATGAGCGCCACGACGAACACCAGCAAAGCGAGGAACGTGGAACCCGAGCTCCAGAAGTAAAAGGCGGCCAGCAGCAAAACCAGCAGCGTCAACGGGTTCATTTTTCCACCACGACCAGCAAGAGCCGATACCTTTACGCACTGGCGTCTTTTTTATACTTAGTAATACCCGTACCCCATGGGCTGCGCCGGAGCGCCGCTGTCAGACTTGACGAGGAGCAACAGGATGAGGAACAGGCCGCCCAACAAAAGAGGGGTTTTGTAAACGCCTCCAATGTCGGTGTTCCACAGGAAAGCAAGCACGCCTCCCACGACGGCGGCGGCAATCAGGTACTTGCTCTTCGCCGTGAGCAGCAGCAAGGCGAACAGGGCCACGAGGAGGGTGAGGTTGCCCAGCTGCGAGGCCAGAATCATGAGCACGACGAGGAACAGGAAGGTGAAATCCATGGAACCACACTAGTGCTCGGGATAGAGGCCCTCCAGCACCACGTTCGGAAACTCGAGCATGAACGTGACGGCGAAAACGACCCACGTAAACCACGACACGGGATACAAAACCAGCCACGTGATGACGATGACCACGAGCAGTGAGATGAGCTTGCTGGGGATGTAGTGGATGTTGAAGTGCTTGTAGAGCGAAAAGAAGGTGAGGATGAGGATGACGGTGTTGAGTCCGTCCATTAAGCTGTACAGCGGAAGCGGGGCCATGAAGGAATTCTAGCTCTGACGCCATTTAAAGGTTTTGATGAGCGTCTACCGCGCAGCCCCCTCGCCGCCAACCACGGCCGCGCCCCCCCTTATTTTTTGTTTTCGAGTAGCCGCTTTACTTCGTTGGCTTCCGCGTTGAGCCTGAAACGTTTCATGAACTCGGCGAACAACCGCTCGGGGGGAAGGCCCTTGGGAAGCGTTTGGAACGCGGCTTGAAGCTGGTCCCAAGAAAACTTGTACAGGTGGTGCCGTTTCACGAGGCCGGCAAAATCAGAAGCGGGGTTTTTGGTTTTGTGTTTGAGGAGTTCGGGAACGGCTGCCTTAGCCACCTTTCCTTGCGAGAAAAGGGCAAACAACTCGCGCCAGTCCTCCATTTTTAGTTTCGAAGTGTCGAAGCCTTCGCGCTGTAGGGCCTTGGAAGTTTCCAAAAGTGTGGAGGCCATGAAGGAAGCGTCCGCTTTTGTGGAAAGGAGCTTCTCAAAAAGCGGGAAGAAGGTGGAACGCACCATGCGCGAGGAGAGCTCGTCGTTGAGGCCCAACGCAAGGTAGCGTTTCTTCTTTTCTTCTGCAGTCTCCACGGCCTGCACAGAGGAAGCGAGTTCGGTAGTGATGGGTATGGGGAGAACGTCCGTCTCGGGGTACATGCGGGAAGCGCCAGGCAAGGGGCGCAAAAAGACGCTGACGGGGCCTTCGGCTTTGCGCGTCTCGTTCGGCACTCCCTGCAGCAGTTGCTGGCAGCGCCGGAACACCACCTCCAAGGCCTTACGGCACAAGGCTTCGGGACCAAAACATAAGGCAAACAAGTCGGAAGATTCGCATTCCAACGATTTTCGCAGTGACGTCACTTCGGCTGCGCTAAACCCGTATTTTTCCTGCAGTTCCTCGTCGGAATGCAGGAAGCCTTTCGCGGAAGAAAATTGTTTCACGTAGCCAGCGACTTCCCTGCCAAGCGTGTGCTGGGGCATGAGTTCGCGTTTGAAGAACCCGGAGAACCCCTTCAGTTTCAAGGCCAGCACGCAAGAGGAAGGAGAGCGGTTTTTCTTGGCGAACTCGGAGGCGCTGGAGGCCAACAGCTCCGTAACGTCCACGGGAACGAAGTCGCGTGTAGACAAAGAAACGGGGTTTGCGTCCAGCTGTTTTTTGACCTCTAGCAACCGTTGTTGGCGCAACGCCTCATTTTCTGCGAGCATGGGAAGCAGCTTGAGTTCCTGCGCCCCCTTGATTTCCACGCGCGCCCCGCCGGCGATGCTGACGTTCAAGTCCTGCCGGATGGTGCCGAGACCCCGCTGGACTTTCGCGGTGACGCGCAAAAGGGAGCCCAGGGCTTCCGCCGCGTTCTTGACGTGGGAAGGGGAGGAGAGGGAAGGCGCCGTAGCGATTTCGAGCAACGGGATGCCGAGGCGGTCCAAGCGGTACACGGCTTCTTCTTCCCTCGTTTCCACGATGCCCGCGCTTTCCTCTTCCAGGCACAGCGTGTCCACGGGCACCTGGCCTTCCGGGGTCTCAAGGACGCCATTCAAGGCGACCAGGGTCGTGCGTTGGAAGCCGGAGACCGCGCTGCCGTCCAGCACCTGCTTGCGCATGGTGTACACTTCATCCACGACGCGCATGTTCAGCATTTGGGCGACCTGCAAGGCAATGGCGAGGGCGGCCGGGTTGAGCGCGTGAGGAGGTTCCTCGTCGCATTCCACGAGACAAGAAGAAGCATCGTCGACGAGGTAGGTGAACTGCCTTGCTTTGCCGGCCTCAAAGCGGGCCGTAGGGTCCAATTCACCGAGCTCGCTGGCCACGGCATACAAACGGCGATGAAGGCGCCGGCTTTCCCGAAATTCGTGCTTGTTGGGGTCGGCATAGCAGTCGCAGAACAGCTTGCGGGTGTCGAGGCGCTGGTGCACTTCCAAGCCGGCCTTGAAACCTGCTTTTTGAAAATCCATCAACGACACCTATTCGAGCGCGGAAAGGCGGTCGTTGTACTCGAACGCCCAGTTCTCCAGCAAGAGCGCGCGTGCGGCAGCCGGTCCGTTGGCTCTCCCCAAGGCACACGCCAACTTAACGTACGCCGTTTCAGGAAGAAGGTCGCGGCAGAACGTGGCGCCAGCACCTGAAAGCAGCCGGAGGTTGCGATAAACCGTGGGAGAGACGCGGCCGTAAAGGCTTTGCGACGTCACGGCCACAACCATTCCCGCGCCTACCGCGCGCTTTACGGCAGGAATCCAGCTGCGCGACTCGTCAAAATGCCCCATCTGCGTGCCGCTCTTGCCCGTCGGGACGTGCCCCAACGCGAACGCTTCCAGCACCACGCCGCGGTAGCCCTTCTGCACAAGAAAATCGAGCAGCTCAGGGGAAGCGTTCGGGAAAAGCTTGAGGAGCGCCGTCTTTTCCTCGAAACGGGCATCCACTGTAACCTGCGAATCGGAACGTTTGCGATAACGGGAATTCAGGGGCTCGATTTTTCCATCCGGGTGAATTTTTGCCAACGGGGCGTCGTTCACGGACTGGAAGGCGGCTCTTGCAGAGGTATGCATCTTCCGCACCTTGGTCCCGCGGTGCGCATAGCAGAAATCGTCGGAAGCGGAGCCGTGCATGACCGCGGCCACTTCCCCGAAATCAGAATACCCGGCATAGTAGGCGGCACACAGCAGGTTCATGCGGCCGTCAAAGCTGCCGCGATCGGGAGAACGTTGCGCGCCCACGACGGCGACGGGCTTGCCGAGCCCCTGCAGCATGAAGGAAAGCACGGACGCCGTGAAGTGCAGCGTGTCCGTGCCGTGCGTGACCACGATGCCCCTCGTTTCCGAACGGTTCAGCAGGCGCGCGGCCTCCTCGGCCAGGGTCCTCCAGTGCCAGGGCTGCATGTCCTCGCTCGCGAGCGTGAAGGGGGAGGCCATTTCCTCGATGCGGACGGCCGCTCCCAGCTCCGGGGTGGTACCCAGAACTTCTTCGGGGGCCCGGGACATGAACACGCCTCCGGTCGCGTAGTCCACATGCGTGCCGATGGTGCCGCCACACGCGAGAATGGAAATGCCGGGATTGCGGGAAGGGGGAAGGACAACTTTAGGAATGGCGCCCGGTCGTTTCTTCTCGACTGGAAGCTTTTCAAGAGAAGAGCCGGCCTCGAAAGAAACGCCGACGTTGTAGCCGTTCTTCAGTTTGAGTACGAGAACGGAACTGTCTTCCTGCGGGGAAGGCAAGAGGACGCCCTCATAGGAACGACTTGGGGAAAAGAGGCGGATGGAGTCGCCTTCCTCTGCCCCTATTTTTTTCAACGCTTCCAACACGACACGCGAATACATAAACGGCGACCCCGGGATGGTTTTTAGCGGCTTGGCACTGCAGCCGTCTTCAGATTCTTGGCTTGTCTTTTCCTCTTTTGAACGCTTCCCTCAGCGCTTCCACGGCCGGCAGCTTCTTGCCTTGGAGGTACGCCACTGCGGCGCCTCCGGCCAGCGACACGTGGGAAATCTTTTCTTTTGGAATCCCGAATTTCTCCAAGGCGGCCAGCGAGTGCCCCCCTCCCATTAAGGAAAACGCGCTGGACTCCGCAATCGCCTGCAAGATTTCTCGGGTTCCCTGTTCGAAAAGGGAGTCTTCGTACTTGCCGACGGGGCCCTTGAAGTAAATCGTTTTTGCGGAAGAGACGAGCTGCTTGTAGCGCGCAATGGTTTTTGCGCCCACATCGAAGGAAGGGCCCCTCGCAGAAGCCAATTGGCGCACGTCGTACTCTTTCCTCTTGCCGTCCTCCAGCACGGCCACGTCTTGGGGCGTCTCGATCTTGGAGGAATATGTTTCAATAAGACGTTTCAACTCCGGCAAAAGCGAATCGCGGCCCTCGTTCGCAAACCATTTCTTTTTTTCTTCCCCCACGTCGAAGCCGCGCGCCAAGATGCAGAGCTCGCCGAGGAGGCCGGACGTCAGCACCTTATCGACAGCGGGCGTGGTGCAGGCAAATTTCAGCAAGGAAAAAACGTCGTCCGGCTTCGCGCCGCCCAATACGTAAAGGTTGGGGTGCTCCGCGTGCTCCAGCGCCTGTTGCAGCCCCCAAAGCTCCTTTTCCATGACGCGACCTGCCGCCGAGGGAAGAAACAGCGCCGGGCCCACGAGGGAAGCCTGCAGGCGGTGCGCGGCAGAAAAGGCGTCGTTCACGAACCCGTCGCATGCGGAACAAAGCTTTTGCAAATAAATGGATTGCTTGAACTGCGCGGCCTCTTTTACTTCCTCCGTCTCTTCCGAGTAAAAACGCACGTTTTCCAGCAAGAGGATTTCCCCGTTTTTTAAGGAGCGGATAGCTTGCAGCGCTTCCTCGGAATAAAGGGAATCTGTGAATTTCACGGGCTTGTCGACGTGCTTCTGCAAAAGGAGGGCATGGTTTTTGAGGGAAAGAAAGTCTTCCGAGTAGGGGCGGCCTTGGTGGGCTAAAACAACAACCGCAGCGCCTTTTTCGGAAAGTTCGCGCAGCGTTTGCGCGTGCTCCACAAAACGCGGGGAGTCCTGCAGCCCTTCCTTTTTATCGTAGGGGGCGTTGAGGTCCACGCGCACGAGGAGGGTTTTTCCCTTGACGTCGAAATCATCCAGCGTAAAAAACGTTTTTTCCATAAAAGCCACCTTTCAAAGACTTGGCGGAGCAACGCCGGCCATCAAAATAGAACTCCCATTATCCTTTTTTCACTCTTCGTAGGCCGAGGAGGCGACGCGGCGGATTTCCTTCGCGCGCTCCGGCCCGACGCCGTTCACTTCCTGCAGCTCCTTCTCGCCTGCGGTAAACAGGCGCTCAATGGTTTTAAAATGCCTCAAGAGCGCCTTGGCGTGGTGCGGCCCGATGCCGGGAAAGGACTCCACGACGAACCGCTGGCGTTCCGCAAGCGTAAAGGTTTTCTTTTCGTAGCGCAAAGCCAGTTCCTTCTTGGCCTTCGACTTTTGCGACACGAGGGCGTGCAGGAACTCGGCGAGCTCGTCCTCGGAGTTGAAATGGAAGACGGGAATGCGGAAGTCCGTGGCCAGCGAAATTTCGGCGCCTCGAATGGAAGAAGGCTGCAGGCGGGAAAAGCCGGAGCCCACGACGGCCAGGAGGGGCGCCTCGAACGCGGCAACCATTTCCTGCGCCTGTGAAAAGAGCCTCCCGTCCACGATGCTGGATTCGAAGTCTGCAGCCGTCTTGCGCTCCAAGCCGATGCGCCCACTCACCACGAAATCGCCGACCGGCAAACGCTTGGAAACAAGTTTCACGCCGAGGGAATACAGCTTGCGCGCGGCCGGGCCGCGGAGTTCGCGGTCATCCACCAGCAGTTCCAAATCCATGAAAGGCAGTAAACGAACGAACGCTAAAAAAGGACTCGGTTATTCGAAAAAACCAAAAAAAGGCAGGCTGCGGCTATTTCGCTTCAACGAATGCGCTAAAGGCTTCTGAAAGGGCTTCCAGTTCCTCCAACGTCAGGGAACGGGGCTTTCGGCCGGCGAAAGGGAGGAGGGGGAGCTGCCTTTTCAAGCGGCCTTCATCTGCCTTGATTTTTTTCCTGGAATGCCACAAGGCGTTCTTTATGGTCTGGTTCTTGTGCTGGAAAAGAAACGAGACGAGTTGTTCGTCGAGCTTGAATTTGGGGTTTTTCAGCAAATGAACCAGTGCGGAATCCACGTTAGGCGCGGGGTGGAAGGCAAAGCGGGGCACCTCGCCCAAGAGCTGGATGTCGGCTGCGTTCTGCGCCATCACGGAAAGGTGCGACCAATCC
>SBBD01000138.1 GCA_005239845.1 archaeon
GCTATGGCGTGTTTCCGGCGCAAGACTTTTGCCAAAAAATGCAGGTCAAGAGCCAAGCGGAACGCGAAAAGCTCGAGAAGGCCACTTCCGAAATCTACAAGCACGAGTTCCACAAAGGCGTGCTCACGGAACGGTGCGGGGCGTTTGCGGGGCTTCCCGTCTCCAAAGCGAAGGACGAAATCATTCTCTTCTTCAAGGCCAACCAGTGGGCGTCCGAAATGTGGGAGACCACGAGCGAAGTCATCTGCCGGTGCACCACGAAGTGCCACGTCAAAATCCTGGAGAACCAGTGGTTCCTCAAGTTTTCGGACCGTTCCTGGAAGGACTTGGTGCTGGAACACGTCGAACGCATGCGCGTGCTTCCCGAAGAAGCACGCCTGCAGATGGCGAATACCATCGAATGGCTGCAGAACAAGGCCTGCGCGCGAAAAAGCGGGCTGGGCACGAAGCTCCCTTGGGACTCCGACTGGATCGTGGAAACCTTGAGCGATTCCACGATTTACATGGCCTATTATACGCTCGCAAGAATCATCAACGAGAAGAATCTCCAGCCCAAAAACTTGCCTGACGAAGTGTTTGACTACGTGTTTTTGGGGCAGGGAAACAAGGAAATTGTTTTGCAAAAATCGGGGTTGGGTGTTGGCACGCTCGATGAGTTGAAGGACGAGTTCGAATACTTTTATCCCGTGGATTTGAGGAGCAGCGGCAAGGACTTGCTGCAGAACCACTTGGTTTTCTTCTTGTTCCACCATGCCGCCCTCTTCATGAAAGCCCACTGGCCGAAAGGCATCGCGGTGAACGGCTATGTCACGGTGGAAGGCGAGAAGATGAGCAAGAGCAAAGGCACCTTTATCCCCCTTCGCACGCTTCTTGAAAAGCACGGCGCCGACCTCGTGCGCCTCAACATGGTTGCGGCAGGAGAAAACATGGACGATGCGGACTGGAAGGAAGAAACCCTCCCCGCCTACCAACGCCTCCTAGAGTTCCTACTAACCACTGCAGCATCCTTGAAAGGCGAGGGTAAGGGAAACGAATACGGACGTGGTCTTGGGCAGTCGGCGTATGGTGGGGAAGCCTATGGCCGAGAAGAGCAATTGCTGGAAAGCCGTTTGCATCGTTGCATGGCAAGCGCCTCGGAAGCCTTCGAACGCCTCGAGTTCCGAACCGCGTGCCATTACGCTTTAGTACAGGCGTGCCACGCCCTCAAAGACTATCTCCAGCGCGTCCAAAACCCAAACCGCGGACTCGTAAAGCAATGCGTCCAAGACATTTCACTCATGGTGGCGCCCTTTGCGCCCCACGCCTGTGAAGAAATATGGAGTGCGTTGGGAAACAACGGGTTCGTTTCGCTGGCAAGCTTACCGCAACCGGATGAAAGCAAGCTGAACGAGGAAATTGAGCAGGAGGAAAAGACGCTGGAATCCATTTTGCAGGACGTGCAGCGCATCCTGAGCCTCAAAAGGATCAAACCCCAAAGAATACGCTTCTATCCCGCCCCTGCTTGGAAGCGAGCCCTGCTGCTCTCCGCCATCTTGCAGGCGAAACAGGACGGCCACTTTGATGCGGGAGCCGTTTTGAAGAAGGCGTTTTTGGACGAGGAACTCCAGAAAAAGTCAAGCGAAGTGCAGGACTACGTGAAAACCCTGGCCAAGGCCGTGAACTTCTTCAAGGAAAACCCCTTTCCGGAAGTCAACGAGGCCAAGCTTCTTTCCGAACAAAAACCACTGCTCGAAAAGCTGCTGGGTTGCCCCGTCGAAGTCGTTTCTTTTGAATCCCTTTCAGGTGAGGCGCAGGCCAAAGCCAGGAAAGCTGGTCCCTTCAAGCCCGCCATCTTCGTCGAATAATGCGGCTGCGTCACGTGCGGCGGTAGTTTTTTAGGACTTTTTTTCTTCTCACTCTTACCTTTTTATTTCCTTTAAAAACAGGCAATAGCTTTATTTACCTGTTCGGTTTCATCAACTCTTACTGCATATTTTTTTTGCGTTTCAGTAATTCGTGGTTTAAAACGCTTCTTTTTTCATTCAGAGCATTTTTACAAGCGGGTTTTGCAAACACAGGATTTTTGGAAAGGGGAAAAACGTGAGGGTCGCGATGTTGGGATGGGAATTTCCGCCTTTCATCAGTGGCGGCTTGGGCGTACACTGTTTTGAGCTCTCGCGCACGTTGGCTTCCTTCGGCGCCCAAATCGACTTCTTCATGCCCAAAACCGCGCAGCCCGTTTCCTCTCCGTCTTCGAACTTGAAAATCATCCAAGTTCCGCAAGCCATCGGCTATTCTACCGCTTTCGGTCCCTACAACGCGGTTTCCACGAAAGAGCATGCAAAAGGAAACGCCCTTGACCACGTCTACGGCCCAGGCTTTTTCGATGCCGTGTATGCCTACAACCAGGCCTGTTTCCAATGCGTCTTGCAAGAACACTCGCGAACGCCCTATGATTTGATTCATGCCCACGACTGGATTACTTCGCTTGCCGCGCTCAAGCTCAAGCACGCCCTGCCTCTTCCCCTCATAGGCACCATCCACAGCACGGAATTCGACCGCTCTGCAGGATTGAACGTCAACCCCTGGGTTTCCGGCCTCGAGGCTTCTTTCGTGCAGAAGTCGGATGCCATAATTGCTGTCAGCCGCATGGCCCGCCAGAAGCTTCTCCGGCACTACGCCGCTCCTGCAGAACGCGTTTTCGTAGTGTACAACGGCGTGGACGCCACGCGTTTCTCCAACGCCCCTCCTTCCTTCAAGCGCAAGGGGGAGAAGCTCGTGCTGTTCCATGGAAGGCTCAGCATCCAGAAAGGCCCCGACTTTTTCCTGAAAGCCGCAAAACGCGTGCTCGAGCGCATGCCGGACGTGCGTTTCGTGGTTTCCGGGACCGGCGACATGCTGCAGCAGCTCGTGCAGGAAGCGGCCGGCCTCGGAATCCTGGACCGCGTCACGTTTGCGGGCTACGTGCCCGAGGAATACTTGCCGGCGCTCTACGCTTCCGCAGACGCCTACGTCCTTCCCTCCGTTTCCGAGCCCTTCGGCATCACGGCGCTCGAGGCCATGGCCACGGGCACGCCTGCCATCATTTCGCACTCGACGGGCGTGCGGGAAGCCTTGAACCACGCGTTGAGCGCCGACTTCTGGGACGCGGACGAGTTCGCGAACAAGATTTTGGCCGTGCTTTCTTATCCTGCCTTGAACGGCGTACTCAAGGAAGGCGCCAAACGCGAAGCCGCCCTGTTTTCCTGGAAGAACACGGCCGCGCAGACGCTTTCCGTCTACGACTTCGCCATCAAGAACAAGAGGCCTTCGTAAATGAAAAACACAGTCCTTATCCATCCAAGAATCGTTACGCCTTCCCCAAAGAGAGTGGCCATCCTTTTCACGAATCGTTTCTTATATGGTAGGAGGTTCCCATGACGTTCGTCTGCCTGTATTTCCACGTGCACCAGCCCTTCCGCTTGAAGAAGTTTTCCTTCTTCTCGAAAGGCCCCTCGCACCTCCGCGAGCTTCCCGCCTATTTCGACGAAAACCTCAACAAGCACTATTTCGAGAAAGCGGCAAAACAGTGCTACCTTCCCACAAACGCCATCCTCCTCAAGCTGCTCGAACGGCACCCGGAATTCAAGGTGAACTTCAGTATTTCCGGCACGTTCCTCGAACAGGCCAAGCGCTTTTCTCCCGCCGTATACGAGTCCTTCCAGCAACTCGCGTCCACGCGCCGCGTCGAAGTCTTGGGCGAAACCTATTACCATTCCCTCTCCAGCCTCTATGCATCGCCCCAAGAGTTCTTCCGGCAAGTGCGCCACCACGAACGCGCCGTCAAGGACGCGTTCGGTCTCTCTCCCCGCGTCTTCCGCAACACGGAAGTCATTTACAACAACCGCATCGCCCAGCTTGCAGAAGCCAGGGGCTACAAGGCCATTCTCACGGAAGGCATCGAACGCGTGCTGAACGGAAATTCAGCAAATCATGTTTATCATCCTCCCGAACCTTCGCGCATCAAGCTTCTCCTCCGCAACTACCGCCTCTCGGACGACATCGGCTACCGCTTCGCTTCCAGGCACTGGGCCGAATGGCCCCTCACTTCCGAAAAATACGCTTCATGGCTTGCGGCCTCGCCCGGAGAGACGCTCAACATTTTCATGGACTACGAGACGTTCGGAGAGCATCATTGGAGGGACACGGGCATCTTTTCCTTCCTCGAACACCTCCCCCCCAGAATACTAGACTATCCCCACCTCAAGTTTGCCTCTTGTTCGGACGTGGCCTCCCTTCCCGCGCGCAACACGCTCGACATCCCTTACGAAATCAGTTGGGCGGACTTGGAGCGGGACACTTCCGCTTGGCTCGGCAATTCCTTGCAGCAAGCGTGCTTCAAGGAACTCGAGTCCTTGGCCCCCGCGGTTTCCGGCATCCCCGATGCTGCCATTCAAGACACGTATGGAAGACTGCAGACTTCCGACCACTTGTACTACTTATGCACGAAGAGCTGGGCGGACGGCGACGTCCACAAGTATTTCTCTCCCTACAAGGACGCCACGCCTTTCGACAACTTCATTTCCTTCATGAACGTGCTGCAGGACTTCAAGCGGTTCCTTGAAGCGCAGAAGCAGAAGCAAAAACACGTACAGCGCACCGCGGAACTCCATTCCCGGAGAGTCAAAAGGACGCTGGAAGGTCCCCTGCATTCCCTGCGCCTCAAAAAAAGGTTGCGGGAGACCCGCAAGCAGCCCTTTCCTCCGGTGGCCATTAATACATGAAACCCGAATGGGTAGGAACCCGCATTCGCCTCTCTTTCCAGCTGCGCAGGTGTAAAAAAAATGCACAAGGTCTTGTTTGCCGTCACTGAACTGCAGAAGCCCGTCGGCGGATTGCACCGTTTCACGACCGAGCTCTTGCCGGCATGGCGGAAGGCCATCCAACAGGGCCGCACGTTGTACGAGCCCGTCCCCGTCTCCTTGAAGCTTCCGAACGACGCTTCCGACTTGAAGCCCAGCCGCGAATTCGCGGATGTGACGCGCCAGCATCCTTCCCTCAAAGTGTTCGAAGGGACGCGCGCGGGGGAAACGTGCTACTTCCTGGAAAGCGCGTTTCCTAAAGAGGAAATGAACGATTTTTACGCCGAGCTGTGGCAGCGCTACCGCATCCCCTCCCACCGTTCCTCCCTCTCCTCGTTCTATGCCCTGCTCGCGCCATACTGGAAGGCCCTCCCCCTGTTCGCCGAATACGCGATGAAAAAGAAGGAATGGAAGTTTGCGCTCGTGGACGCGCAGGACTGGCTCGCCTTTCCCGCGGGCTTCTTATGCCGCTCGAAGTTCAATCTTCCGCTCCACTGCCGCTTCCACTCGGGAGAGTTCGGGCGTTCGTTAGGGACTCCAGACTTGGAAGCTGCCCCCGTCTGGATCGAGGCCGCCGCCCTTCAAGAGGCGGACGCCCTTTCCGGGGTTTCCGCGAAGGAAGCCCAGTTCGAAGTGTACCGCCTCCTGCCGCTGAAACGCCGCCTCAAAAAAATGCTTGCGGAATCCAAAGGCGCGGAGTGGGTTGCTCTTCAAGAAGAGAAAGAGGAAGCGTTCGACTATTTCCTGCTTTTTGAGCCCGAGGACGGCATGACCCTGCTTACCCAGCACGTGCTCGGCATTCCCAACGGCATTCTGCTCGACGCGTGGAAGAAAATCAAGGCCGCAGATATCCAGATGGGAAAGGCGCTCTACAAGAAACTGCTTCCCGGCAAGCCGCACTACCTCTTCTTCATTGGAAGGGCGGATTGGAGGAAGGGCATCGATGCCCTCCTGCAGGCCCTTTCCCTCTTGAAAAAAGAGGACGTGAACGCGGGCCTCGTGGTCTCCAGCAGCATGGACTCCGACACTTACGCCGCCTACTTTTCCCTCGCCTCCTCCCTCGGCATCGCGGACGACGTGGCGTTCTACAATGATTGGCTTCCCGAAGAGCGCAAGAAGGCCCTCTTCTGCGCTGCCGACGTCATTCCTTTGCCTTCGCTCTACGAGCCCTTTGGGCTAGTGACGCTGGAGGCCTTGGCCGCCGACTTGGCCGCCGAACGCAACGGCCTCGTGGGGCCCACGGTCGTCACGAGCAACACGGGAGGCATGAGCGGCATCCTGCGCAACGGCATGAACGGCTTCAAGGTGCCCATGGAGGAAGACCGATTCGACTTGCAGCCGGAGCTCTTGGCAAAAATACTCAAGCTCGTGCTCTTGGACGAGCCGTTGCGGGCCAAAATCTCGAAAGGAGGCGCTGCCCGAGTGCAGGAAGCCTGCTTCGACTGGAACCACATCGTGGACTGGATCTTCAAAGCCTATGACCATGCCTTCGAAAACGCAGCGCTGGAAAAAAGGTGAAGAAACCGAGGCCCCGAAATTCAATAGGTGAATCGACGAAAACACGTTTTACGCTTGATAATAAAAAAAGGCGAAAGAACCGCGACTTCGAAGTTTATTGGGCGCGTCGACGAAAACGCGTTTCGCGTTTAATATCAAAGAAAAGGTGAAATGAACCATGGTGAACCCCGACGAGTATTTCGGGAGCAAGGCCGGCAGCGTATGGAGCGCCCTGCATGAGAACGCGGGCATGACCATCACGCAATTGAAGCGCAAGACCAAGCTCTCCGACAAGGAGCTCTATGCGGCGCTCGGCTGGCTGGCGTGCGAGCGTAAGATCGACATCCACGGCGACACGCCGCTCTTGTTCCGCTTTGCCTTGAGGGAATAAGGAGTATCGGGTAGCCTTGAACGATGGGTGAACTCGCATGGGCCATCCCTTCCTTTTTTCCGACGTGCCGGCCTTGAACTGTTTTGGGGGAACCGTTTGAACTTAAAAAGCCTCGGCCTTTCCCTCCCGTCCGGCGAGCCTCCGGCTTGGGCGCGCGCAGCCCGGATTCTTTTGCGGCGTCCGAACGCGGAATTCGGGCAAAGCTGCGCCTCGGTTTCCGTCAACGGCTTTCTCGCTCCCAACCGCGACTATCCTTACGAAGGCCTAACCGCCGCCTGTCCGGAGGGGCACTGGAAATTCTTGGACGCCCTCGCCATCGCTCCCGCTTCTCCAGAAGTGCGCCTGGTCCCTTTAGGCGTGCACGCGTTTCCATGGAAAGCGGTTTACCGCTACGCCGTTTTAGAGCGCGAAAAGCACGGAGAACTGCACGCCCAATACTATTTGCTGGGCAAGAGCAAGCACCCGACACTCGAGGTCACCTTTTCCCTGTACGGCTGCAGACTCCCCCGAGACCAGCTCCTCCTCTCTCCCCTCGCTGACCTCCGCCCCGTTTCCTCTCCTTCCTCCCCCGAGCTGCACGCCCTTAAAACCAAGGAAGGCGAAGTCCGCGTCCAACGCAAGGACTCGGGATACGCCCTTCTCTTGCACGCGCGAAAGCTTCGTGCCGTAGAGTCCCTCCGCTTACAGGACTGGACCTACAAGCTAGGGTACGGGGAACGGGAAGGCGCCCCCGGCTTTCCTCGCTTTATAGGAGAATCCCGCTCCCTCTTTCACGCCGGGGTCTACTCCCTTCCCCTCCGCTCTACGGCTTCCCTGCAAGCGGTCTGCCTTTGTTCCAACATCACGCCCCGCTTCGAACTTGCCAAACATGACGAAAAAACGGAAACAGCCCGCCTCCAGCTTTTGCTTTCCCGTTTCGATGTGTTGTTGAAAAAAGCGCAAGAGCGGTGGGGAAAAGAGGCCGCGGAAGCCCTCGCCGCGCGCACGCTCGTGCTGCTCGACAAATTCTCCTTTTCCGCGCCTCCGGACTCTTTGGATGCAGGGGCTTTCTGGTTCCGGCAAGCCTGGAGCCGCGACCTCTTCGAAGCTGTCTTCGTGAACTTCGACGCCTTTTACCTCGCCAAAGAACGCTGGCTAAAAAAAGAGCTGCTTTCTTGCTGGAAGCATCAGCACAACGGCTTCCTACCCCGCTTGCTGGGCTCCCCCGATTCCGGTTCCAGCATCGACGGGACCCTGTTCGCTTTCCTGGCAGGCTTCCTCTTGCTGGAACGGACGCAAGACCCAAAACTCAAGGCCATGCTCTTGCGCGCCAGCGAGCTCTTTCTCTCTGCCATTAAAGAAAACGGCCTGCTGGACCCCAAGCTCTTCCTCCTGAAAACCGCCGCGGACGCTTCGTGGATGGATTCGCGCCTTCCCCAGAAAAAAGACCACCAAACTATTCTGGCGCCTTCCCGCCTCCCCCTTTCCTGGATGCAACGGGTTATCCAAACCCATTCTGCAGAAGAGGCCGTCCTGTTCTTCAACGAGCCCCATTATTTCCTCGTGGAACTAAACGCCCTGTGGCTCCTCTTTTTGCAGCACTTTCTCGCTTGGGCTCCCTCGGAAGCCCTGGCGCGCACGAAACGGAATGCCGAGTTCAATTTCAAGAGCCTGTTCTTCGGCTCCACGAGCTACGGCCTGGCGGACGAGTCCCTGCAGCGCTCTTCCGAAGAAACCGCGTCTTGCCTGCAGGCCGCTGCCCTCGCCTCCTCCCTTTTCTCCAACGAGGAAATCGCGGCCCTGCTTGAGGAACACGCTCCTTCCCTCGTCCAACGCAAAAACCAGTTGTTCGGCGTGCTCGTGAAAAAAGGCCCTCCTTCCGTGTTTTACAACGACTGGCAGTACCATGCCGCCGTCGTCTGGCCGAAGACGAACCCGTACTTATACTCGCTGCTCACGCGCTCAGGAAGAAAAAGGGAAGCCGAAGAACTTCTGCTCTCCCTCCTCGACCACCAACAGAACGAGGGCGCAGTCTTTTACACGCAGGAACTCTTCAGCACCGAAAACGAGTGCACGCCCGTAAAAAACCCCGCGCAGCTCTTCTCGCAATACGTTCAGCCTTACTACAACTTTCTGGAAGAATAAACGAACGCTCCTGTTCCTCGCGGTCCTCTTGCCTCCCTCTTTCTTTTAGTCGCCCGGTTCCTTGGGCAATGCTTTTAGCAGCTGGACAACCAAGGCCGATGAAAGCACGGGGCGCGTCATTCCCGCCTGCTGCAACGGGATTTCGTCAACGCTTACGTGCCCCGAATTAGCGAGTCGGCCAAGCGCTGCCGTCACGCTTTCGTTTTTAGATATTGCTTCCGGGTGCGCCCTTCCGCTCCTCAAGAACAATACGATGGCCTTTCCAACCCTCAGTTCCTGCAACCGGCGAAGGATCGGAATTTGCGCCTTGTGCGGCTTTCCCCCCTCGTCGTACCAATCGTCTTTCGCAATTTGGTTTCCGGGTTGGTCGTGTTCCTGCACCACTTGCTCCGCTTTCATGACTTCCATCCTGCGCGTCCAGCTCACGACTTCTTTCCCTCTTTTCATTTGAGGCGTCTCACGAGTAGCGCCGTTTGGTATTCTTCGTATCTTCCGCCGGGGGCAGGCGTCAACGGAATCTCTTCTACCGAAGCATGCCCTTGATTCACCAGCTCACGCAGCGCTTGCCTCAAACGGTCATTCAGCACCCCAAAATGAGGGTTGGCGTTTTCCCGATGAAGAAAATAGGCAACGCGCTCCTGGGGATTCACTTTCCCCAACTGGCGGTGCAGGATGCCGGCCAAGTCGCCCGGTTTTTCCGATGCATGTCCGACCCATTGCACTCCCTCTAAGTGCACCCCCGAGCCCTTCAGCTTAAGTATTTCCTCCACGGGCCTCCCAGAACCTTGGTTCCACGTCATAGGACTTACCCCTTCTTTTTCTCCCGCTTTCCACTCTTTGCTTTCAACCAAAATCACTCAGCTTGACTTTTGCGGTCTGCAGCTTTTTAATCGTTTCCCACTCGTGCCGCAAGTATTTCTGCAGCCTCGCGTCCTTCTGCCGCCTTTTCACGAACCGCATCGTCCTTTCGTCGGAAGGATAGCCGCTCCCGAAATCCCCCCCCAGCTCTTGCGCAATCTCGCTCACGCGCCTTTCCCGCAGGCTCTTCGCCAAAATGGACGCTGCCCCCACTACGACGTATTTCACGTCCGCCTTGTTCTCGCTCACCATTTTAAGCGCCTTCAGCTTTTCCGGCAGGTATTTCCTTATCCTCCGCTCAAACTTTGTTGCCACGGGGTCCGGCGAGTCCACGAACACGGTATTAATTTCTTGTTTTGATTTTTTCAGTTCCTCATTGATTTTCATTATCCCTTCCGCCACCTTCTTCGCCTCCAGCTCGTTCAACGACACTTTCCTCCTCATTTCCCTTGTAATCTCTTCCGCGGAAACCTCCACTAAAACGTGTGGCCGATGCTTCAACTTCAGCGCCAACTTTTCTCTTATCGCTTCCCCCAACATCTTGGAATCCTTCACGCCCATCTTCCGCAAGTTCACCTCCTCTTCTTTCAAGCAGGCAAACACCCCGATGACCAGCGGCCCTACGACCGGCCCCCTCCCCGCCTCATCCACTCCCACAATCATGCCCATTTGCTTACCTCATTCTTCGCATGTTTTCTCGCTCTAGCGGCTTTAATCTCTGCAAAAAGGCGTTCTCATTCTTCGAGTAAACGTTCACAATTTATGAATATTGCGTTCACAATTTGTGAATGGTTTCCGGCTCCTTCCACTTCCTGAACACGAGCTTCTGCAAAATGATGGCCTCGAATCCTTTTTATTCCTGCTTCGCCCATGATTTTCCTGCAACGGGGTCATAGTATAACCTGGTAGAACAGTAGGGACCTCTTTCTTTTCCAAAAGAAAGACCGCCACGAGAAAGAAAAGGGGCTTTGGTCACTGAAGCTCCAGTTCTCTCATTTCCGAAAGGAAAAAAGCAGAACGGCCGGGTTGTTACGCAACCCAGGTATGCCGAGCCTCTCCCGAGGCCATGACTAAAACCGCCTGGAGCTCTGAACACATGAAGAGCGCAACAGGAGATACCTGCGGATGGGGGTTCGAATCCCCCTGACCCCATGCCTGCGTCGGGGGAACCTGGGTTCCCCCTTGCCCAGGCTGGGCGCTCCCCCTCCTAATTACGCGTGTCGCCTCTACCCCCCTGGCGCATCGGGGGAAGTTTCCCCCTCGCCTTGTGCAGACGCGTCTGCTAATCGCGGACGTTGCCGCCCACGACGCCGCTGGCTCAACAACCGCCTTATTTTACTGAGCGCTGCCCGGATTTCGTTTGGGGCAGTTTCCCGGCTCGCCGTTTCCAGCTTCTCCACTACTTCAACGCTCGCCTTGGCTTCCAGCGCGTGCGCCATCCATCGCGTCAAGGTTTGCGTGATGAGCGGGCGAACGGAGGGAAAATAGACGAAAAAAGGTGGCGGCGCTTCCAGCCCACGTTTCTCGTTCGAGGCCATGCCTGCTTTCAGATTATGCGAATATTAATACCCAAACGATCCTTCAAATTTTCCTCACGATTCCCCTCCTAAAGCTTGCGAACGATTCCTTTGATAGCATCAACCTCCACGAGGTCGCCGTCCTTCAGCACTTTCGTCGCCACCTTCGTGCCGATGACGCACGGGATTCCCAGTTCCCTGCTCACGATGGCCGCGTGGCACGTCACGCCTCCCTGTTCCGTCACAATGGCGGCCGCCTTCTTCATCGCGGGCACCACGTCCGGGTTCGTCGCAATCGCCACCAGAATGTCTCCTGGATTCATTTTCGCCATGTCTTTGGGCTCCAGCACGATTTTCACCGCTCCTTTCGCATATCCGAGAGAAGCGCACTGTCCCCTGAGCTCGCGTACCTGCTTGTCAATCTTCTCCTCTGCGCTTTCTGCCAGCTTCCTCGCCGCTTCCCCCACGAGCACTTCCGAAAAGCCCTTCTCAACGTAAAGTGTGCAGAATCGTGTGCGTTCCCGTAATGCGTACCGGTCTACCTTCCCTTTCAGCAATGCCGCTTCCATTTCCTCGAACAGCATGCACCTTGCTTCCTGGTTGCTGATTTCCAGTCTATCCGCCATTTCCTGAAGCACGGCATCCGCATGATACATTGCCTTGATCTGCGCGTACCTCCGGTACCATTTCGTGATCATGAACTGCGCATAAATGGCGAAAAGCTTTTTGTGGTACTCGTCAAACCCCAACTGTTTCTCCAGCTCCTCTTTTTTCTCGCGATGCTCCTCAATCACGTCATCGATTTCCTCGAACGCTTGATGAGGATCCTTCCCTTGCTTGAAAAATTCCGAAAACTCCGCATAGTAGTGTTCCACATGGAACGGAATGCCGTAATACATGAACCCGAGGTGCTTGTACTTTTCCGCGTAATCTTCAATCGACTTCCGAATTGCAGGAGGCAACCCGATCCGGATTTGATCCACGGGCTTCGTAAACATTTCTTTGGCTTGCTTGTCTTTCTCGATTTGCATGGCGATTTGCAAAAACTCCTTCGTTTGCTTATTTTCTACGCTCTCCTCTTCTGGCGTAGTGAGCGACACGAACCACGTGTTCACTTCCTCCTCGCTTTTCGCTTTCTTCCGCAAATAGTTCTTCAAGAGTTCCGTGTATTCGGGGTAGAACATGTCCGTCGCGTTGCTCAGCCACCCCCACTCGTAGAGTTCCGTGTGCCGTTCCAGGAAGCCCTTCATTAAGAGCCATATATCCACGTTGCTCCGACTCTTCAGGTCCTGCCGGTAAATCCTGCTCTCCGTGTAAGCAACCATTGCATCGGACAGGCGCACAATATTTTCATTTATTTTCTTCCCAAAGCGCGGGTCGTCCGCTATTTTCTTCAACACGTTGCGCGTGAACTCGAGACAGTCCTTCTTCCCGTAATAGAACTTCATGTCCAAGCCGCTGAACACGCCGAGCACTTTGCGGTAATTCCTTCCCACGGAACGCTCCATGTCGTTAGCGAATGCCCGCATCCATATCTGCGCGAAGAAAAAGTCAAGGTTAGGGATGTCTTCTGCCAGCATCCATTTGTCCCCATCGTTGAGAAATTGTCTTTCCATGCTATTCTTCCCTCCTTTTCCAGAGCGCTCTATGCTTTAGGCTGGTTGATAAGATTATGCTGGTGCCAGCGCACGCTGGCGCGTATTTAAACGGCCCATTATGTAATGCTACTGCCCCTAGTTGAATGCTTGTCATACGGGGGCTTGTTTTGCGCTTTACGGTTTTCTAGCGGGGCGCTTTCTGCTTAGCGGAGGTTCTGCATGAGTTCCGCGACGAACGGCATGACCTTCGCCTGCACTTTCCTCAAGTGCTCGCTCGCTGTTGCCGGCTTCAATCCCAAATTGCCCGCGATTTCCCCAATATCCGTCCGCTTCGGGTTCTCGAAATACCCTTTCCTTGCAGCGTAAGAAAACACTTCCATTTGTCGTGGCGAGAGCCTAGCCGTCAGCGACTTGAGTTGCAGCAATTCCTTCAGCCCCAAATACGCCGCCGCCTTTCCTTCTCCGGGGCGAAGATATTTTTTGCTGACAAGCTTGACCTCGTAGTTGTCTTTCAGCGTGCTGTACAATTCCCGGAGTTCCTGTTCGGAAGGCGCATACACGGCGCACGAGTCCATTCCTCCTTTTGTAAGGGAAGGCTCCAACGGCACGCACCCCGTCTTGGCAATCGTCTCGATCAGTAACGAATCCGGCTTGCTCCTCAAATACACGAGCGCCTTGTTCTCCGCCTTTTCCGTGACTACTACTTGCTTGACGCGCTCCTGCCGCTTCAACTCCCTCACGAACCCGTCGACGCTTTCCCCGCTCTCGATCTCGTAAAGCCCCGTAGCGAATCCCTTGCCATGCGCCAGGGGCGAAACTAGGCTGATTCTTCCCTCATGCACGTGCTCGACGCTGTCAATGCAAAAGCACGGGTGCACCCACTGCAGTTCCACCAACAACGGCTTCGGTTCCAAAGAAAACTACCCCCCACAAAAACAAAGCATTAGGTAGGCGTTATGGTTAAACTCCTATTAATACTCTCGCACGACGCCTGCCGGAAAAGGAGTTGCAGCGCTTTGGCGCGTTCCCTATTCCGTGAGCTTCTCGAGGATGATGCCGAACGCGGGCCGCGTCAAGGCCACTCCGATCAGCAGGCCCACGATGGTGGCCAATGCAAAGCCCATGACTTCCACGATGCCGGAAAGCAGCAAGGGCAGCATGCTCACGATCGCAACTCCTGCCGCCGTCAAAATGATGAAGAACGCCCGCCCGATCCTTTCCTTCACTCCCCTTCGCGCCACCTCCTCCGCTTCCTCTCGGCCTTTCCTCAGCAACTCGTCCGTGATGATGATCTGATCCGCAACGCCTTCCCCCACAATGGCGATGATTCCTGCAACCGCGGCAAGGTCCAGCGTGCCGAATACGCCGATGAATGTGGTCGTCAAGACGATTTCGGCCAGGTTCACGAGCACGATGGGCACGGAAAGCGCCAAGCGCTTGTACCGCCATACGACGAGGCTCATCACCACGATGATGGCGAGCACGACGGCTATTCCGCTATAGAGCAGGAATTGTTCTCCTAGGGAAGCGGAAACCACGTAGGCGCTCCCCACGACCGTGCTTACGGGCAGTTTTCCTCCGGAAATGACGCTTTTCAGCAGCTTGATTTCGTTGAGCCCGCTTTCCTTGGCTTGCTGGGGCGTGTTCCCGAACGTGGTTCCCGAAACGGAGTAGAACTGGGAAACGTAGCCGTTCGCCAAGCCTTCCGAGAGCACGGGCGCCGAAAGTAGTCCAACGGCCTTCCACTGGTTGACGATAGTGCCCCTCAGCTGCTGGCTGTACGTGTTTACCCGCATCTCCTCGTCTTCCTTGACCACGAGGCGCCGGTGCGCTTCCGCCTCTTCCGAATAGCCTTCCTTCTTCAGGGCCTGCACGATCTCCGGATGCCTCGCCGAAAAGCTTTTTCCGAAAATGACTTGCGTCTTGTTGTTTTCCACGATTTCTTGGACGATGGCGTCCGCGCTCCGGTTTCCGGGCTCCAGAAGGAGCAGCTCGTCCCCTCCCACGACCCGCAAGTCTTCGATGGCCTTCTCCAAGTCCGTACGCGCCGTAAAGGAGGCGTTGCTCAGGTCCGGTGGGTCTGCGAGGATGGCCGCTTTGGCCGGCCTATCCAAATACATGTAGACGGGAAAGTTCGCCTTTCCGAGCGCGGCTTTCGAGAAGCGTTCCCCTCCCTGCCTCGTGGCGGCAAAACTCAAGTCCCATTGCGCCGTAGTACCCTGCACGCTCACGCTTTCGCCTTGCGGTCCCCCGACCGCATTCCCCACGATATCCTGGCCTTCCAGAGCCACGTTCCCGTCAATGACCGCTTGGAACTTTCCCTGCTGCTTCAGGATTTTCTCGATGTTGGCGATGACGCCCGCGTCCGCCTGCGGGATTTCCACGATGATTTCCCTGCCTCCCAAAGGACGCACGACGCTCTGCGACAAGCCAAACTTGTTGATGCGCTGCTTGAGCGTGTCAATCGTGATGGCCATCTGCTCTGCAGACAAGTCCTGCTCGCTCACGACGCTGATGGGAATGCGCACGCCTCCCTTGAACTCGATGCCCGTGTTCAGGCCTTTCACGGCCACGAGCACGAGCGCCACCAGCACGGCCCCGATGACGAGCTGGACGCGCCAGTGCTTGAGTATTTCCAAAACTTTGCTTGTCATGCGCTCGTTCCCTTTTCTTCCACGTGCCAAATCACGAGCACGGCATTTCCAGCCCACATGGCGATGAAGTCCGCAATGCCCCCGACCATGATGACGAGCCCGATGTCCCTATAGGTTTGAATCTGGAGGACGCTGGCCACGAGGAACAGCACCGTGAACGCGGAAACCGTGGTGGCGTTCAACAGCATGGCCGTCTTCATGGTGTCCATGGCCCGCTGTTTCGCCGTGCCTTCCGCGCGCCGCAGCACGCGGATGGTGAGCAGCATGCACGTGTCCAGTGCAAAACCAATGAGCGTCAGCAAGGCCGCCACGGTCGCCAGGCTCAACGGAATCCCTATGGCGCCCATGACTCCCAGCGTGAGGATGATGTCGCAGAACGCCCCGAAAAGGACCGCGAGCGAGGGCACGAAGCTCCTAAAGATGAAAAGGATCAGCACGCCGGACAAAATGAAGGAAAGGATCAGCACGTTGACGACTTGCGCAAAGAAGAACTTGCTCAACGCGGCGCCGATTTCCTTGCTGGAGTAGGACTTGATGGACACGACGCCCCGCACTTCCTGCAAGACGCGTTCCCGGAACCGAGTCTTCTGCGCCTGCAGTTCCTCATCCACCGTCTCGAAAGCTTTCGAGGCCTCTGTAATCCTTGTCGCGCTCCCCAATCCTTGCAACAACCCGTTCCCCTCCTCCAAGACGGCCTTCCGCGCCGCCTCCACGTTCTGCCTCTGCGTTTGCACCTGCGCGTCCGTGACTCCGGCCTGGTTTTGCAGATACCCGTCCAGCTGCAATTGTTCATTTTCATAGTCCGTTTGCAGCGTGCGGAGCGCCGGAAGACGCTCTTCCGCCTGCACGATGGCCGGGTTGTTCTGCAGTTCCACTTCCAGTCCCTTGCCGGAAGGGTTTTCGAACACGCGCACGTTCACGTCGGATGTGAGCGCGCCCAGTCTTCCTTCCAACGCCTTCGCCTTCTCTTGAAGGCCATTATCGTCCGTATACGCGGTAATCAGCGTGCCGCCCTTGAGTTCGACGCCTTGCGGAATTTTGGGGATGAATAGCGTGGCTAAGAGGATGAGCACCAAGGGGATGAGGAGGAGCCTCCGGTAGTGGGGGCCCTCGTAAATGTTCGGGAACTCCATGCTAGCTTACCTGTAAGAACACCGCAACAGCCGAGAAAGGATTCCTCACTAGAACTTTTAATAACCTTCTTTTTTTCCCCTCCAAACATCAAACGAGGGAAGGCATCGTTTATGCTGAAGGAAGTTGTAAGCCGATTCTTAGGTTGTCGCTATCAGACGTTCGGAATGTATTTCGTGAGTCCCGCGAGCCACCACGCGGCGAGCACGAGCGCAGACGTGCCGAAGAAGGCGAGCAACGCCTTAACGGTGCTGAAGCGGTGCACCTCCTTCAGCATCTGGATGTTCGCATACGCGAAATACAGGAGCACACCCGCTCCGATCATCCACCCCACGCCTGGAAACAGCTTGCTTACGTAGTACAGCAAGAGCAGGGGCGCGAGGACGACGGAGCTCAAATAGTACTGCTCTGGAAACTTGCCCTTGCCCCCCAAGACCTTCGAGAAGTAATAGTTGAGGGCGAACAAGAGCACGACGCCGAGGAACGCGATGGCCGCGCTCACGAGCACGAACAGGATGAATGTCGGAAGGTCGAACGGCTTGGTCTGCGGCGAGACGCCAGGCATTATCTTGAAGGTCGCTCCGTACAGGAAACTGAACGCAAGCGCGCCCATCAGCAGGTGCTTGTGGGCCTCGTCGTAATTCGCCTTCTTTCTCTCCCGTGCAAACAATTCCTTGGGGTCCTTGAGGACTTCCAGCCACAAGTCCAAACGCTGCCCGATTTTCGACATGACGGTCTTACCGTTCCAGCCAATATAAAACTTGCGTTCTGAAGCTAGGCGTTCCTGTCCCTTCTTCTACACCTTCCCTCTTTTCCCCGCATTTGCCTTCACCAGCGCAGTCCCTTTTCCCTGCCTCTTTTCCAAATCCTTTTAAACATCGGTTACGCTAGGATTGAAAGGGGTTTGCATGGCCGACGTAGTGCTTTGGGTCGTTCTTGCCGTAGTCGCTGTTTTCGTGCTGTGGACCGTCTTCACGTACAACAAGCTCGTCACCTTGAAAAACCGGGTGCAGAACGCGTGGAGCCAGATCGACGTGCAGCTCAAGAAAAGGTTTGACTTGGTGCCGAATCTCGTGGAGACCGTAAAAGGGTACGCGAAGCACGAACGGGAAACTTTTGAAACGATTACGAGAGCGAGAGCGGCTATGGCCAACGCGAAAGGAGTCAAGGACGCTGCCGCGGCAGACAACCTTTTAACGGGCGCCTTGAAGACCCTGTTTGCGGTAGCTGAAAATTATCCCCAGTTGAGGGCGAACGAGAACTTCAAGCACTTGCAGGAAGAGCTTTCGGGGCTGGAGAGCAAGATTGCCTACGCCAGACAGTTTTACAACGACTCCACGACGGAATTCAACATCTCGCTGGAGACCTTCCCCACGAACCTTGTGGCAGGAATGTTCGGCTTCGGGAAACGAGACTTGTTCGAGATTGGGGGTACGGAACGCGAAGTGGTCAAAGTCAAGTTCTAGAATCAACGCTTTGCCTATACCTGTTTTCTTAGAGTTTTCCCTGTTGGCGAGCCAATACGAGCGCGTACACAAATGTTTTTGGTTCCCAGGCCACTTCCCTTCCAATGCTATACCCGGCTACGACTGGTGTTTCTGCACTCCTCTTTTTGCCCACGTTTTCCTCAAATTTCCGTTTTACTTTCATAGCCCAACGCGGGCTTACCCATTCTGCAAACGTCGGATCCCAATATTGTGACAGGTCTTTCCTCGGAATCCGCTCTTCCTTGCTCTCTAAAAGTTCCGGGTGTTGTGCCAGGAAGGCATGCGCCGCATTCCTCCCCCAGTCTTCCGGCGTCTCTGGCTTTACGGCGAACTTGACCCCTCCCACCGATGTCTCCGAAAATGGTTCTTGCCGTTTGGGCGGTTTTTTCTTAGGGTTTTCCATGAGCCTTATGATCGCGTTGAGCGCCCGTGAGACTTGAGGGTTCTTCGCGGTTTCCCGAATGGCGTCTCTAATCATGCCTTCATGTTTTTGAAGATATGCGCTCATCCGTTGGCCTTTTTCAGCTCTGATGTTGTCGCCATACGCCAAATCGTACGTGATTTTGACTGCCCGCCTTCCAGCTTCCGGCCTGTCGGCCACGAAATAGTGCGTCGCTGCCGCCCATGATAGCCGGTAATCTTTTGTCCTTTGGGCATCTTCCAACAGTCTTTTTGCCACGCTTTCCCATGCTTTTTCCGCTTTGTTATGTGGGCGAAAGCCATATATATTTGAAACGAGTGAAAGGTTGGCGTGCTTATGCTATGCATCCAGACCACTTGGACTTATTGATATCCTTCATCTTGCGCGAGAAGCGCTTTTTGAAGAAGCGGGAGACGAGCTTTACGGAAAAAGAGCTCCGGGAAGGCGAACAGCTCCTCAAGCGCGCGCTCAAGGCCATTGCTTCCAAGAAGCTTTCTGCCGAGGAAATGAAGGAAGTGCAAGGCAACGAGAACAAGGCCAAGCGGTTCATGAAAGAAATCCTCAAGCGCTTCAAAGGCTTGCACCCCAAACAACTGCTCATCGTCATCCGGAACTACGACTTAATGTATTCCGTAATCGAGAAAAAGCACAAGGAGCACAAAGTCGTCGTGGAGTCCCTGAAAGGCGACCGGTTTTACAACCCGAGACGCAGAATCTACGCCTAAAACACTATTGCTATTACTCTTTTTTGCGTATTTACTCCTTTCTGATAAGATTTATAAGCTTCGTTCCATTCCTTTTTGTTCATGAAGACGTACCGCCTAGTTGCCGCCGCGCTCTTGTCTGCATTCGCCTTTCTCCTGCAGCTCTATAACGACGTCATCGGCATTCCTACGGGCTTCGGCATGACTGTGGATCTTGTCGGTGTGCCTGTTTTACTTGCCTTCTTTGTTCTAGGCTACGAGGCAGCCCTCTATGTTTTGGTGTTGCTAGCCCTCCTGATTACGTTTGCTTCCCCTACTTCTTACATCGGGGCCATCATGAAGTTCGCGGCCACGCTTCCCATGATCCTGGTTCCTTCCCTGTATTTGATCGCCAGAAAAAGAAAGATGAATGCGACCCAGTGGCTCGCCCTCTTCCTGCTCGTCCTCGCTGTTTTAGGCGTTTTCTTTGCCTTCAGCGGCTACCTCTACCAATACGCTTCCCTCCAGTTTGAAGGCAACGGGTTCCTCGTCGGCTTGCTGCCCTTCCTGCTCCTCCTCGTTTTTTCCTACGTTCTTCTCCGCGTCTGGCGCTCTCACGAGAACGACGTGGAGCCCGCGCGCCTCTCTTTCTGGCAGAACGCCTCGCTCGTCCTCGCGCTCGCTGTTCTCCTCCGCGGAATCTTTACCGTCATCGCCAACTTTTACTTTGCAGGGCCTTTGTTCTTCAAAGTCTCGCCGGCAGCGTTTGCAGGCTTCGTGGAAAGCGCTCCGCTCCCCTTCTTCGGTGCTAGCGCGTGGTACTGGGTCATTTTCTTCTGGAACACCGTGCAAGGAATCGTAGAGTTCGCCCTCGCGTGGCTGCTCGCCTTCAAGTTCCGCCTGTTTGAAAAATACGGTGCCTGAACATGCCTGGCTATTCCTTTCCCCTCCAGCTTCTCACTCCCCACCACGGTGCCTGAGATGCCGCTCGTTTCCTTTCAGGACTATAGCTTGAGCTACGGGGAAAACCACGTGCTGCAAGGCCTTTCGTTTTCCATCGAGAAAGGCGAGTTCGCGGGCTTGCTGGGGAGCGTGGGGTGCGGGAAGACTTCGCTGCTCTACAGCATCAACGGCATCCTTCCTCATCTGGTTCCTGCAAGAATGCAAGGCCGCGTGTTCCTTGCCGGTTTAGAGGTTTCCAAGCATTCCGTGCAGGAACTCAGCAAACATGTCGCCTTCGTCTTCCAAAACCCCGACGACCAAATCTTCAATCTTACGGTAAGCGAGGAAATCGCGTTCGGCCTCGAGAACCAGAAACTGCCAAAAGAACAAATTGCAAGGCGGGTGGAATGGTCCTTAAAGCACGTAGGCTTGCAGGGTTTCGAGGAAAGGGATCCGCACTCGCTGTCGCAGGGACAGAAACAGAAA